>CAZOYZ010000421.1:0-1514 GCA_964584045.1 uncultured Prolixibacteraceae bacterium
TTTCACTTCGTCTTGTTTTTATAATGGCTGTGCCGTTTAAAGGTATAACAAAGTTAAGCAGCAATTTAATAAAACACATGACTTTTTCTTTCGGAACCGGGAGTCAGCAAAAAAGGCCTGCATGGCAGCAAGCCTTTCTTTTTTCTGTTTTCCGAACAATGAGGGCGAAGCGCGAAGGCCTTTTATTTTGCACGGATGGCTGGCAGCTTCTCCGCTAAAAGTTGATCAGGCTGATCCCGATACTGAAAGGAAAAAGCTCAGGGCCCTTGTCGTTCCTGAAGAGCGGTGTAAACGCGTAGCAGGCATACAGGGAAATATCCTTTAGTCCGGCCCTGACAGTGGCTGAACATTTGAACGGGTTAATATTGAAGCTGCCCCGGTCTTTCTCTTTTGAATCATCGTATTTCACCTTGGTGTGGGATCCCAGATTAAGTCCGCCGACAATCCCGCCTGAGATGAAAAGCCTGTTGGAACGGCCATTTACCGGTATCTGGAACTCAAGCAACAGGGGAATCGTGAGATACGATGCGGTTAACTTTGATTTTTCTATTTTTTCGTCTTCCGTGGCATAGCGGGGTTCAATAATTCCATCGGTTCCCCTGATCACGGTCAGGTCATTATCAAACCTGTAATTATTCATTGAAAATCCCATTCCCGTGACAAGGCCTGTATATTTATCGCCCAGCACAATGCTATACTCCAGGAAGTTCAGGTTCACCTCGATCGATTTGATCTGATTCAGTTCCATAAATTCCAGGCCGGCATGATTCGTTCCGCCATACAGGCTGTAATCTTCATTGGCGAGTCCGTTCACACCCAGTTCAAAACCGGCCCAGTGCCCGTTGAAATGCTTTCCTCTCTTCCATTTTCTTTCATCATCCTCATCTTTTTCAATGCGATGGATGGTCACATCTGTCTTCCCTCCTTTTTCAACGATCTCAATATTGCGGCGTCCCACGCGGATCGACGTGGTATCATTGACCGCATTGTCCAGAATGTTGATTTTCCCGTCGAGGATGTTGACTTCCGTTTTGCCTGCTTCATCCGTGACTTCGACGATCTTTTTGCCGGCAGCCCTGACTTTGGCGGTGTCTTGCTGAGCTTCTGCCGACAGGATACATAAAAGGACCAGCAGCGTCAGAAATAAATGTTTCATCGGTCAAATTTTAACTGTTTTTGGTGAATTGTTGTTCGTTCATCTCTATGACGGTCAGGCGCCGGATAAGTTACAGGGCTATTTATTTTTTTTTACAGGGATTGAAAATCCGAATAAAAGGGAATTGAAGTTAATCTCTTTAATCCGGCCTTCCCTGTTTTTTTCAATATTCAGTTTGTGTTGGCTGATGCCTTCCGCCGCCTCGAGTCCTGCGCGGGCAATACTGGCCAATGTGACCGGTTCTCCTTTGGGCACGTCCAGCAGTTTTTGGGCCAGGAAGTCGCTGAGCCTGGTATATTCCGCTTCTTTCCGGGGACTGCTTTCCCGGAGGGTCAATCGGGTTGTTATTACCCGGGTG
>CAZOYZ010000421.1:1614-4937 GCA_964584045.1 uncultured Prolixibacteraceae bacterium
GTTACGGACTCCAGTTCTTCTTTCAGGTCGGGATTTTGATTCAGAAATTCCAAAAAATCATTGATGATATCAACAGAAAGATTTCCTTCGATATAATCGAGGAAATAGACTTGATAATTGGTCCTGTCGATTTGCATCACGTAATCAGATTAAAGCGTCAATTTTCCTGATATAATTTTTCATAAACATCCGGGCCCGGTAAATGTAAACCTTGACCTGTGCCTCGCTAAGCCTCGTGATCCCGGCGATTTCCCTGTATGAATAACCTTCATAGTCACGCAGCATCAGCACGGAGCGCTGATCGTTCGGCAAAAGTCCGATGACCTGATGAAGGACTTCTGCCAGATCCGTGTACTGATCCGTGTGAACCGTTTCCGTGGCGCGATGAGTTTCAGTGAGGCTAAGCCTGCTGTCTTTCCGGATCATGTCAATGAACCGGTGATACGCTGTTGAATATAAATATGATTTTACAGCCTGAGCAGCTACCTGGCGATGATGGACCCAGAGCTTTTCATAGCTGTCCTGGACAATATCGCGGGCCTTTTCCTCATCCCTGATATTCTTCAGAATAAACCTGTAAATGCCGTCGCTGTACTGGTATACAGCGTCATTATACTCTTCAGCGGTCATAGGGTTTTTGTCAATCCACCCTTATACGACGGATGAAGTTTTATTTTGTTACAGCCAGAAGTTTTTTTATCTGTTCTTCTGACGCGGAGATTTCAATAGCCTTTAAAAGGGTATCATCAATTTTCTGAATGATCGGGAAAAATCCTTCTTCGCCAAGTATATTCCTGGCGATGTAGGCCATGATCTGCGTATGAATGATCTTTCCGGAAGCGGATAATCCATCCGGGTCTTTTTTAACACCCTGTTTGGCGGCATAATCGACAAACTGATCCAGTATCCGTTGTTTTTCAAGATAATCTTCAAAATCGCCGGCTGTTTTTAAGTTTTTCAGGTCCTGCCTTTTTTTGTCGCTGTAGTCGAGCGCAAAGTTATAAACAAGTGCTTTCCCGATGATCCTGGAATAATAGTCAGAATAGCCGGAAGTGTCGATGGGTACGAAATAATCAGGCATAATTCCGCCACCTCCGTAAACAGTGCGACCGCTTTTGGTCTCGTATTTAAGAGAATCGGCAAACTGAATGCTGTCGGCTACCTCCAGTTCGCCATGAACCGCCCGTTTCATAAGGTCATGATAGTACTCATCGGTGCCATTCTCATAGGGTTTCTGAATACATCTCCCGCTGGGAGTATAATAACGGGCCACAGTAAGGCGAAGAGCCGAACCATCATAAAAAGGGATTTGTTCCTGAACAAGTCCTTTTCCAAAAGAACGGCGGCCGATAATAATGCCCCGGTCATTATCCTGGATCGCCCCGGCAAAAATTTCACTGGCCGACGCCGAATATTCGTCGATCAGAACAAAGACATCTTTATTGAGCCATTTCCCCTTGCTGGTGGCCTTATATGTTTTCCTGGGCTGGGAATGTCCTTCCGTGTAAAGGATCAGTTCACCCTGGTCTAAAAATTCATTCACCATATTGATCACGGCCATCAGGTAGCCTCCCGGATTTGAACGCAGATCGATGATGATTTTGCCGGCTCCCTGCTGATCCAGTTTTTCCATGGCCTCCATGAAGTCGGCGTACGTTTTTTCGCCGAAACGGCTTACCTTTATGAAACCGGTTTGATCGTTGATCATGTAGTTTACGTCAACGCTGCTGATCGGAATGTCACCCCTGGTAATGTTGTACTGAATTATATCCTTGATGCCAGCCCTTTTTATACCTACCCTGACTTTGGTTCCTTTTTCGCCCCGCAGCAAACGTAAAACATCTTCATTCCTGATCTTCACGCCTGCAATGTTCGAATCATTCACCATGACGATACGGTCGCCGGCCTGTATGCCCAGCTTGTAGGAAGGACCGCCGGAAACCACATCGACCACGTGTACCGTATCATTGTGAATGGAAAACTGCACGCCAATACCTCCAAAATTGCCCTGCATCTCTTCGGTGACTTCCTGCATGTCGCCGGCAGAAATATAAGTGGTGTGGGGATCCAGATTCTTTAACAAACCGGGAATGGCATCTTCAATCACTTTTTCTTTGGACACTGAGTCGACATACGCATTCTGGATCAGATCCACAATTGTACTTAATTTATTAGGGGTTGCCAGTGAGAAATTCTGAAAACCCGCCGGTTGTGATCTGTTGAGGCGATTTCCCAAAAAGATGCCCACGATAACCGATAAAGCAATCAATAGGGGGAGATATAAATTTATTCGTTTGTTCATCATTGAAAAATTAGTCTTCAATATTCACTTGTACCACTTCAATGTTTGCCCTTTTCAGCAGTTCTATCCCATCTTCGAGCCTGTAGCTGTCCGTAAAGACCACTCTTTTGATTCCGGCCTGAATAATTAATTTGGCACATTCCACGCACGGCGAGGAGGTGACGTACATGGTTGCACCCTCACTGCTGTTGCTCGATTTAGCCACTTTTGTAATTGCATTGGCTTCCGCATGCAAAACATATGGTTTTGTAAGATTGTTTTCATCTTCACAGATATTTTCAAATCCTGAAGGTGTTCCATTGTAACCGTCAGAGATGATCATTTTATCTTTAACAAGGATAGCGCCTACCTGACGTCTTTTACAGTACGAATTTTGCGCCCAGATCGAAGCCATTTTCAGGTAACGTTGATCCAGCAGATATTGTTTCTTTTCCATCAATAATTCATTTCGGTCCAAAAGTAATAAATGAATGGTCTTCACCTTCATTTGGAGGTTGTGAAAAAGGATTTCTTTTGAAGGGAGCCGGTGGGACTGAACGGGATCTAACAAACATTCAGGTATTTTTCAACAGTACTGAGCAGATCTTTTGATTTGATGGGCTTGGCCAAATAATCGTCACATCCGGCCTCCAGCGCTTTTTCACGGTCGTCCGACATTGCGAAAGCAGTTTGCGCAATGATGGGAATACCAGGATTTTCCTGTTTGATGATCCGGGTTGCTTCATAGCCATTCATCTCAGGCATCTGAAGGTCCATCAGGATCAGATCGATCTGTTTTTCATTTCTGAAAATATCAACAGCTTCCCTTCCGTTTTTAGCCCAAAAAATATGCGCCTTAATTTTACTAAGCACCGCATTCAAATATAAAAAATTGGACTCAACATCTTCTACGATAAGAATTTGCGGATTTTCGACCATCATTGTTTTTTTTCTGTTTATGTGTAGAGAAATTCAAAGATATTGAAAGTTTTATGTAAGTTCCAAAAAAAATTATGAACAATATTTAATTATTTTAAAACGG
>CAZOYZ010000422.1:0-4932 GCA_964584045.1 uncultured Prolixibacteraceae bacterium
CAGACGGAAAGGATATCGCCGGCAAAGTAAAGGCTTTGCTGGCCTGAGTTTCACCAATTGTGCCGGATTGATCCTTTTCGTAACCCGCAAAGCAAAAGAAAATCATTAACTTGGTATGAAAATAGTACCTCATGCCAACACCTGAGCAACCCTTTTACTCGGCTGACGGCAGCCTGGATATCAGCCGCCTTTTTGAACATTACAGCAAGGCCTTGTTTTACTATGCCCTGAAATTTGTGGATGATGAGGCTGCAAAAGATATTGTTCAGGATGTCTTTTTAAGGTTATGGGAGGATCGACACCTGCATATTTCCAAATCATTGGAAGGATTGCTTTTTACAATGGTTCGGAACAAATGCCTGCAGCAGATTGAAAAACAAAAGATACGTTCCAATTATCAGCAGTCATCGGCTCTGCGTTTGAAAGAAGATGAAATCCTGTTTTATTCGACCGAAGTATCAAGTTTGATCGAGCATGAACTGCAGGGACAGTTGGAGAAGGCTGTTGAAAGCCTTCCGGATAAATGCCGTGAAGTATTTATCCGGAGCAGGTACCACGAAAAAATGAATAAAGAAGTTGCAGCAGAACTCGGGATCAGCATAAAAACGGTCGAAAAGCACCTCTCAACGGCCATGAAACGACTTCGTATCGCCCTAAAGGACTACCTCCCCCTACTTTTGCTATTCCGCCATGATAATAATGGAATAGATTTTCAGTAACCGGTCACTAAACCCATTATTCAAATTTCGACCAGGTACTGAATTGTTTCCGGTAGGTAACCGGTGACATATGATTGGCTTGTTTAAATAACCTGTAAAAGTAGGAGGCCGATTCATATCCGCATTCATAAGCGATTTCAAGGATATTTTTATCTGACTCAACAAGTAACTTCTGTGCATGCGTTAACCGGGTCTCGTTGACAAATTCCATAAATTTTTTTTTGGTTTTACGCTTAAAATAGCGGCAAAATGCCGACTTCTGCATGTTGGCAATTTCGGCGGCCTGCTCAAGGCTCAAATTTTTCTGAAAGTTTCCGGCCACATATTGAATGACGTCATTGATTACCCTCGAATCAATCAGGTTGGGAACGGGGCTTCCGCCGGTCAACAATTTATATTCCTTTGTACTTGCCAGTTCATTCAAAATAAATAAAAGGTCGCCTAACTTACGGAGGTTTCCGGGTTTGCCCATTTTCATCCTTTTTTTAAATTGGTTGGAGGTATTCAGGAACAGGATTCCTGAACCGGATAAACTGATCAGTTTTTTCAGCTTGTATGTCTCGGTTTTTTCAAAAAAGTCCCTTCCCAGAAAGTCATGTCTGAACTGAATAACGATTGCATTGGCAATTTCACCTCCATCTTCATAGCCCCTGGAATTAATAAAACAATGAGGAATTCCCGGTGCAAACAGAAATACATCCCCATCCGCAAAATTCGTTACCCCGTTCCCGGCATAAAGCTTTCCATGACTCTTTACAATCCATATTAATTCGAATTCGTCGTGCAGATGAAGCGGCGACGTGAAATGCTTTTGCCTGAACTCCTGATAGTGAAAAAGGCAATTCTCGTCAACACGGAGTTTTTCGTATTTAATGTCCATGATATTATCAAAAATTGAATAATAAGTGGTTTTCAGTGTAAATATAGTTCATTAAAAGGCAAATATACAGATAGATCAGGATTTTGTATCCTCTAACTTTGAGATACTGGAAATCAAACACTAACCTTCAACTGTACTCCATGAAGACATCCGCATTACCGATCAAAGAGATCATGAACCGGGCATGGACAAATAACCTGGTGATACCGGCTTTTAATATCCCGTATCTGCCGATGATGGAGCCTGTCGCCAAGGCGCTGGCCGATACGAAAACCTTTGGATTGATCATGGTTGCCCGTCTGGAGTGGAAAAAGTTTCAGGCGGGCAGTATAAAGGCGGTACATGAGGAGTATGAAAGAGTGAAGAACCCGGACTTTACGCGTCTGCATCTGGATCATGTTCCTGTTATTGATGAAGATCAGCAGTTCATTGATTTTGAAAAAGACATTACTGAAGCGATCGAGGTCGGATATCATTCGGTGATGATCGACGGATCGAGATTACCGTTGATCAAAAACATCAGGGAGACCGGAAAGATCGTTAAGATCGCGCATGAGGCCAATGTCCCTGTTGAGGCTGAACTCGGTGCGGTCATGGGACATGAGGCCGGGCCGCTACCCCCCTACGAGGAACTGTTTTCATCGGCAAAAGGTTTTACCTCTCCCACGGAGGCAAAGCGTTTTGCCGATGAAACACAGGTTGACTGGTTATCCGTTGCGGTTGGGAATATTCATGGTGCGATCTCAGGGGCCAGAATGGAGAAGAAGCAGGAAGCCCGTTTGTCTGTTCCTCATTTAAGAATGATCCGTGAAACAACAAATATCCCGTTGGTACTTCATGGCGGGACAGGCATCCGGAAAGAGTACCTGATGGATTCGTTTAAGAACGGGATTGCCAAGATCAACATTGGTACAGCCATCAGGCAACCCTATGAGCGACTGATGCACAAGTCGGCCAAAGAAGCGCAGGAAGCGGTTTATAAAGAGATGCTCGACATCATTTGCGTTCAGCTCGAAATCGGGGGAACTGCCTTAAAACTTTCCGATTTGGAAAATCCTGATCATAATAAACAATAAAATTTAAACAATTATGAAAGTACAAAAATCAACATTCGCCTTGTATTTTGGGAACAGAGGGTTTTTCCCGGAATCACTGATTGCTGAAGCCCGGAAGGAGCTCACACAAGCGCTCGACCGGCTGGGGTTTAACAGCTTTATGATGGATGGCAGCCTCACCCGTTACGGGGCAGTCGAAAGTCCTCAGGAAGGAAAGCAGTATGCCGCGTTTCTTGACCAAAACCGGGGAAAATTTGACGGGGTGATTTTATGCCTGCCAAACTTCGGAGATGAGACGGGGGCAATTTCAGCATTGAAGGATGCCCATGTGCCGGTTTTCATTTTGGCCTATCCCGACGAACCGGATAAGATGCAGTTTCACCAGCGGAGAGACGCATTCTGCGGAAAATTTTCCATTATGGATGTATTTTATCAGTATCAGATCCCCTATACGGTGTTCCCTCCGCACACGGTACACCCTTCATCCCGGACTTTTGCGGATCAGATCATCCGCTTTGACCAGGTGTGCAGAATTGTAAAGGGAATGAAACGCATGACCGTGGGAGCTGTGGGCGCCCGGACCACTGCCTTTAAAACAGTGAGGTATGATGAACTTACCCTGCAAAAGTATGGTATCACGACTGAAGTGCTCGATATGTCGGAGATCTTCAGAAGGGTGCGTAAGCTGGACGTAAACTCGGAGGCTGCTAAGGCCAAAGCGGCGATACTTAAAAACTATACCAGTTTCAGGAGTGTCCCGGGAAAAGCATTTGAAAATCTTGTCCGGTTTGGGGTCGTTTTTGATGAGATCGTTGAAGAGTACGAACTGGATGCGATGGCTGTCCGCTGCTGGCTTGAAATGGAAATGGAGTTTGGGGTTGCCCCATGTGTGTTGCTGAGTGAAATCAACGATCGCGGATTCCCTGCCGCATGTGAACTGGACATTTGTAACGCAGTAAGCATGTACGCGCTTCAACTGGCTACCGGTAAACCGACCACTTGCCTTGATTGGAACAACAATTACGGGGACGATCCTGATAAGTGCATCCTGTTCCATTGCGGGCCGGTACCACAAACCCTGATGGAGGCAAAAGGAGAGGTCGTCGATCATCCGATGTTTGCCAAAGCCCTGGGGGCAGGTTGCGGATATGGTTGCAATGTTGGACGCATCGCGGCTAATCCGGTCACGTTTGCCAGTTCCAAAACCCAGGATGGAAAGTTATTCTTCTATATGGGAGAAGGAGAGTTCACCGGTGAACCGATCCAGGAAGGCTTTTTTGGTTGCGGAGGAGTGGCTAAAATTGATCATCTGCAGGACAAATTATACAGGATCGGATACAACGGATACCGGCACCATGTGAGCGTAGCGCCGGGGAAGATCGCTGAAGCCTTACGCGAAGCATTTGTCCGCTACCTGGGTTATGAGATCACCGAAATCTGACAGTCGTGAGCTATCTTGGCATTGATATAGGAACGGGAGGATGCAAGGCAGTTGCGTACAGCGCTGAGGGCATTGAGCTGGCATCTGCTTTCAGGGAATACAATGTTTTGCATCCCCGGGCAACCTGGGCGGAACTGGTGCCGGCAGAGGTTTTATCCAGGGCCTTTGAAGTGATCCGGGAAGTGAATTCAAAAGTTGACGAGCCGGTTAGTTCCATGAGTATTTCGAGTCAGGGGGAGGCTTTTATCCCGGTCGGAAAAAATGGGACGATCCTTGGGAATGCGATGGTCTCAAGCGACTCCAGGGCAGCAGGGTTAACCCCGGCATGGAGTAATTCCTTTGGTGAAGAAAAGATCTACCAGATCACGGGGCATACACCACATCCATTATTTACGCTCTATAAATTATTGTGGGTGAAAGAAAATCAGCCGGGAATCTGGAAGGAGGCCCGGTATTTTCTGTGTTTCGAGGATTTATTTCAGTTGAAACTGGGTCTTGATCCTCATATCAGTTGGCCGTTGGCCGGCCGTACCATGCTTTTTGATGTGACAAAACATGAGTGGAGCGGTGAAATTCTTTCTGCTGTCGGACTTGATCCTTCACAATTGGCACAACCTGTTCCTCCGGGTAAAGGAGTAGGATTCATCGATAAAGGCATTGCGACTGATTTGGGTTTTAAAAAGAGCGTTTTAGTGGTTTCAGGGGGGCACGATCAAACCTGCGCCGCGTTAGGCGCCGGGGTTGTTAAGCCAGGCCTGTGCATGTACGCGACCGGCTCGGTCGAGTGTTTTTGCCCGATGCTGGGCAGTCCCCGTTTTAGTGAAAATCTCAGAAAAA
>CAZOYZ010000423.1:0-2189 GCA_964584045.1 uncultured Prolixibacteraceae bacterium
AAAGGCGGATCCTGCACGCCGGCGGGGACGCCACAGGCAAAGAGCTTACCTGTTTCATGCTGAAAAAAGTCCTTGAACAAAAAAGCATACAAGTTTTTGAGTTTACCGCAGTGACCAGTCTGATCATCCGGGACGGCGTCTGCACCGGGGTGCAGGCCCTGAATTTCACAAACGGGGATAACATTATGTTTGAAGCCCCTGCATGTATTTTGGCTACCGGTGGCCTCTCGCGCATTTTCAGCAGGACCACCAACCCCCATACGGCTACCGGCGACGGTATTGCACTTGCCTTTGAGGCGGGAGCCCAGCTCGAAGACATGGAATTTATCCAGTTTCACCCCTCTGCGCTTTGCATAGAGAATCAGGATGCGTTCCTGATCAGTGAAGCAGTGAGGGGTGAAGGTGCATGGTTGCTGAATAAAAAAGGTGAACGTTTCATGAAAGAAATCCATCCTTTAGCAGAGCTCGCTCCGCGTGACGTGGTGGCTTTTTCCATTTATCAGCAAATGAAGAAAGACCGCCGGCCGTTCGTATTTCTCTCCCTCCGCCACCTGGATCCGGAAAAAATCAGGAGCCGCTTTTCGAATATCTGCAAAAAACTGGAAGAATTTGGCTATGATATGACTACCGACCTGCTGCCCATTGCCCCGGCTGCCCATTATATGGTTGGGGGCATAAAAACAGACCTCAACGGGGAAACAAATATTCCCGGACTATTTGCCTGCGGAGAAGTGGCATCAACAGGAGTGATGGGAGCAAACAGACTGGCAAGCAATTCATTGCTGGAATGTCTCGTATTCGGAAAACGGGCGAGTGAAAAAGCTGCTTCCTGCAAAAGGAAAAACACAGCGGCAGAGGAACAGAAAATGATGACGAATCTAAAGAAATATGAAGCCTTTTTCCTCCGGATAAAAAATGAAGTTGCCGACCTGATGTCAGCGAAGGTGGGGATCGTGAGAAACCAGGAGGATCTGGAAAACGCATTAGTCCGGCTAAAAGAGATCAGATCAAAGATCAGCCCGGACGTATCCGATTATAACCTGCTCAAATGCATGCACGTCACCCGGATTTGTGAACTGATCATACAGTCTGCACTTTTGAGAAAAGAAAGCAGAGGCGGTCATATTCGCGAAGAATACAAACAAGAGGAGCCTGACTACAGGGTACATATTATCTTACAGAAAGATAAAGATCCTGAATTTATACCTATTAAGAAATGAACGTTTTGATTACGCGAGAGCAAAGTCCAAACGAAGTTTGAGACTTTGCCGAGCAAAAAAAACGACTAATGAAAATGAATATTAAAGAAAAAGAAGCGGCAGAAAGATTGATAAACCTGGCCCTCGAAGAAGATATAGCCACAGGTGACATCACAACAGACAGTCTGGTCCCTGCCGAAGTCAGGAAAAGAGCCTGCATGACCGCCAAGGCCGAAGGTGTAGTGGCCGGCCTTGAGGTGGCAGAAATGGTTTTCAGGAAACTGGATCCGGCATTGGTATGGAAGCCTGAAGTGCGCGACGGGGCCCATGTCCGTAAAGGAGACATCCTGGTCCGCTTCGAGGCCGGCTACCGGGCTTTACTCACAGGTGAACGCACCGCGCTGAACTTCCTCCAGCGGATGTCGGGTATTGCAACCATGTCGGCAGAGTACGCCGGAACAGTAAAGAACTACAAAACAGTCATCCTGGATACGCGGAAAACAGCGCCCGGATTCCGGTTGCTGGATAAATATGCCGTAAAAACGGGAGGAGCCGACAATCACCGGACAGGGTTATTTGATATGGTCATGATCAAAGATAACCATATCGAGGTGGCAGGAGGTATCCGGACAGCGATCGCGCAGATCAGAAAAAAGGTGGCTGCCGGTATTCGGATAGAGGTCGAGACCACTTCGCTTGAACAGGTAGAGGAAGCCCTTGAAGCCGGTGCAGATATCATTATGCTGGATAACATGGACCTTGAAACCATGGCCGCAGCGGTGAAGCTGATCGCCGGCCGGGCAAAAGTGGAAGCATCCGGGAACATGACCATCGAACGGCTGAAAGAAGTGGCGGCTACCAGGGTAGACTATATCTCCATCGGAGCACTGACACATTCGGTGAAGGCACTGGACATCAGCCAGAAAATAGAGCCATGAATCTGGTCATTGATATCGGGAACTCCCGCGTGAAGCTGGCTCTGTTCAATGA
>CAZOYZ010000423.1:2289-3609 GCA_964584045.1 uncultured Prolixibacteraceae bacterium
GGCCTTGACAGGTTAGCCGCCGCCATCGGAGCTTCCTGCCTCTTTCCCGGCCAGGATCTCCTGGTTATCGATGCCGGTACCGCGGTTACTTATGACCTGGTAACAAAAAACAATGAGTATCTCGGAGGAAATATCTCTCCCGGGCTGGGAACAAGGTTTAAGGCACTGCATCAGTTTACGGGAAAGCTACCGTTGATTACCCCGTCTCTTGAATTTCAGGCGTTGGGAAGGGACACTGAATCAGCAATAAGGGCAGGTGTACAGCAAGGATTAATTTTTGAAGCGGAACAAACCATCAGCTATTTTAACACCATTTATAAAAATTTAAAAACCATTTTAACAGGTGGTGACGCTGCGTTCTTGGATAAAAATTTAAAAAACCCCATCTTTGTGCAATTTAACCTGGCTTTGTTCGGTTTAAATAAGGTTCTGGAATATAATGATTAAAATTGGCATGTATTTTGAGTTTATGCCGTTAAGTTTAAAGATATTCATAAAAGTTTAATACAGAAGCTGTCTTTGGTGAAATTTTTCGTATCATTTATTCGGAAATTAGATTATTTTTGACAGCACGAACGAAATTACTATTAAAAACTAAAAAGTAAAGATAAGATGAATTCTTTGTTATCTAAGACGAAATTATTCACATTTATCCTGATCGTGCTGATGAGCACATCGGCTTACGCGCAACGGGTAATTACCGGGACTGTATACAGGGAGGGTAAGGTCGCCGCCGGGGTGACCGTCGAAGCTCACCGGTCCTCAGAGGCTTTCATGACCAGCTTTGACGGAAAATATAAAATAACGGTCGATGATAAATGTAAATACTTGAAATTTACGTTCATCGACGACTCACGGAAGGTCGATATTGAAAACAATGCCAGCAATGTGATCGATTTCAGCTTTGACGGTGAATTGCCGTCGGTTCAACCGGGAGAACAAAGTGAAGCAGGAGTTGACGCCCGTACCAGTGAAGAACTGGTGAAGGCCAAGGTCACCGAGTTCCTGAGCAATTACACGATGTATGATCAGGCATACAAGCAAAAAGATTACAAGTCAGCGATGGGTCCCTGGAGGCTGGTGTTCAATAAATATCCGAAGTCCTCGCTCAACATTTATATTCACGGTGCAAATATGTATTCGGCTTTTATCGAATCGGCCACTGACCGGGCGACTAAAAACGCTTATATTGACTCATTGATGTTGGTCTATGACAAGCGGATCAAATATTTCGATCAGAAAGGATTTGTACTGGGAAGAAAGTCAACTGATTACCTGAAGTACAAGCTGGATGACCAGGATTTGACAGACGACGAATTG
>CAZOYZ010000423.1:3709-4924 GCA_964584045.1 uncultured Prolixibacteraceae bacterium
CCTGTTTATGAAACGCGACGAATTCAACAAAGCCAAGGATTACTATCAAAACGCCATAGCCGCTGAAACAGACAAGGAATTACTGTCCAAATATTATTATGAACTTGGATTGCTCACATTTGCAAAAGAGAATAACTTCCAGCAGGCACGCAATTATGCCCGCAAAGCACTGGAAAATAACCCAAACTACGGGAACGCTCTTATCCTGATCGGTGATATCTACGCACATTACAGTAAAAACTACGGAAAGGATGAATTCGATCACCTGTCCCTGTACTGGCTGGCCGTGGACTATTATGAAAAAGCCAAACGCGTTGATCCGGATGTTTTTGCGGAAGCCAATAATAAAATCAACACCTACAGGGTCTATTTCCCCGATAAGGAGACGCTGTTCTTCGGAGGATATCAGGATGGACAAACCATTACTTTTGGCAGCTGGATCAATGAATCAACCAAAGTACGTGCAAGAAAGTAAAATACATATACAGAGAATACTTTCACTCAAAAGCATTGCAGTTCTCCTGGGAACTGCAATGCTTTTCTTTTCGTGTGAGAACAAGATTGAACGGATCAAGGAATTGTCGGCCGGCGACAGGTTGCCCGGCATAGAAGCCGAAAATTTCGAAGCCATTTATTCTGATTCTGCGGTCATTGAATCAAGGCTGATCACGCCGCTGATGATCCAGTATAACGAAGAAGACGGGCAACCTTACACGGAATTCCCCAAAGGGGTGAAAATAGAGCGGTTCGGTCCGAACCGGCAGGTTGATTCCAGGATTACTTCCGATTACGCACAATACCTTGATCAGGAAAAAAAATGGATCGCCAAAAATAACGTGGTTGTCATCAATCAAAACGGCGACACGCTTAAAACAGAAGAACTAAACTGGGAGGGGAAGACGGGTAAGATCTATTCCGACAAATTCGTGAAGATCATCCGTAAAGATCAAATAATTAGCGGGATAGGATTTGAATCTGATCAAAACATGGCTAACTGGCAGGTTAAAAAAGTCAAAGGTATTTTGTATCTTGAGGTTAACGAGTAAGCAAAGCCATGGAAGCGCTCCCTGTCATCCTGATTTCACTTATTTTTTCTGTTTTTTTCTCCGGAATGGACATTGCATTCGCGTCGGCCGGTAAACTCCGCCTTGAGCCTGATAAAAATCTGCATCCGGTTTATTCACGCATCCTTTCTTATTTTATCAGGAACCCCGG
>CAZOYZ010000424.1:0-4907 GCA_964584045.1 uncultured Prolixibacteraceae bacterium
CAACCGCATGGAGACATGGCTGGTGGCAAAAACTATTCAAAACGATGAAGCTGACCTTTATGCTGATTTTGGTTTCAACCATGCTGGTTTCTGCAGGAGTCTACTCCCAGAGCACCAGGCTAAGCCTGAATTACAAGAACATCGGCATCGGCGATTTGCTGCAATTGATCGAGAAGCAAACTGAATTCCGGTTTGCGTATTCCAGGTCGTCACTCGACCCTAACGAAAAAGTTACCATTGACGTCGAAAATGAAAATCTGGAACAGGTTCTGGAGACCATTCTGGACAAGAACCAGTTGACGTACAAGATTTTCGACCGGTATATTGTGATCTCAGACAACAGTTCCGCCCGGGATAACAGTCAAATGGAACAACCCTCAAAAATCTACGGCCGTGTCACTGACTCTTCCGGCTCTCCCCTCCCCGGCGTGACTGTAGCAGTCAAGGGTACCACCCGTGGAACTATTACCGATGCCAATGGAAATTATACGCTTCCCGACGTTTCCCGGGATGCAACCCTGGTATTTTCTTTTGTCGGAATGAAAACCATGGAAATCGAGGTTGACAGAAGAAACTCCATCAACATAACCATGAATGAAGAAACTGTTGGTATTGAAGAAGTAGTAGCTATTGGCTACGGAACGGAGTCAAGGGAATTATTAACTACTTCTGTTTCAAAAGTAGATACGTTAGTGCTTGAAAACATTCCATATTCAAATGCAGCACATGCCTTACAGGGTACTTTACCTGGTGTAAGGGTCGTAACCACATCGGGACGACCGGGAGCAGCACCATTAATTATTTTAAGAGGTGGTACATCATTAGATCCCAATAGCTCTTATCCGCTATACATTATTGATGGGGTTATTTCACCGGATATGACAGGAATTAACTCGTATGATATTGAATCAATTCAAATATTGAAAGATGCTGCTTCAACAGCAATATACGGTGCCAGGGGATCTAACGGTGTAGTCATTATTACTACCAAATCCGGGAAATCCGGGAAAATGAGACTCACATATAATTATGATCTTTCTTTATCCAACTATAAAATGACAATGGATATGCTTGACGCGGAAGATTATATTTATTACAACCGGTTAGCTATTAAAGCCGGAATACCGATAGTGTCTGCATTTGAAGGTATACTTTCCAGTGCAACCAGCGCTGGCACCGGAAATGATCTGACAAAGAACACACTGTATACTACGCAATATTTATCTTCTGAAAATGAGCATAAATTGAATGAGGGCTGGAAAAGTATGAAAGATCCTATTGACCCGTCAAAAACCATTATTTTTCAAGAAACAGACTGGAGAGACATCGTGTTTAGAACCGCCCTCTCCCACAATCACAACCTAACTGCATCTGGCGGAACGGATAAAGGTACCTACAGCGTTTCCCTGGGGTATCTTAACAATGAAGGGATAGCGATTCATACGGGGTACGAACGACTGACGTTCAATACCAAAGGAGATTTGAAGTTAACCAACAACTTTACAATTTCGTCAAATGTCTTATATACAGTTGGTAATACAAAAGGAGCTTTTGACGAATCTACTATTTTCGGAAGAATCATACAAATCCCTCTAACTACAAAATACAGGTTTGAAGATGGCACACTTGCCTGGGGCCAGAATGGTAACAGAAGTAATCCAGAGTATCTGCTAAACAAAGTGCCGCAAAGTAGTTCTTCTGAACGATCAAATTTTTCGTTGGGTGCAAAATGGGACATATTCCCCGAGTTATCCTTTAATTCAAAAATTTCTCTTCTGTCAATGATAAATAACTCAAGGAGCTTCGCAATGGCACTCCATGACGGGAACAATTACAATGAAACAAGAAATGCTTCTGAGTCTCTAAACAGGTACTACTCACGCCAGGTGGAAGCCTTTTTTGATTACGACAAGACTTTTCTTACGGATCATAATTTAAAATTGATGATCGGAGGTTCGTTCCTTGAAACTGAAGAAAACTATTTTAGCGCAGCGGGAAGAGGTGCAGCTACAGACCATATCCAAACCTTGAATGCCTCTGCTATACCGGAAAGTGTTTATGCTGCCGACCTGTTTTATCGTTATGTAGGCTATTTTGCCAGAATAAGCTACAATTACAAACAAAAATATCTGGCTTCAATCAATACCCGATATGACGGTGCATCAAATTTAGGTGAAAATTACAGATGGGGATTTTTCCCAGGTGTATCACTCGGATGGAATATGCACAGGGAGAATTTCATGGGAAAATTCACAAATGTCCTTTCAAAGTCCAAGTTAAGAGTAAGCTACGGAGAAAATGGGAACACGAATGCGTTAAGCCCCTATCTTGCACAGGGATCTTATGGTGTTGGAGGACGATACGCCGGTACTGGAACGATATTGAATACCGTTTTGGAAAATCCTGAATTAAAGTGGGAGGAAGCCCGGACATTCGACATTGGCGCAGACCTTGAATTTTTTAATAATCTGAGATTTACATTTGATTACTACAGGAGGGTGACCAATAATCTGGTATCGAACAGAACGTTGCCTCATGAAACCGGATTTGGGAGCATCACAACTAATTTGGGGTCAGTGGAAAATAAAGGTTTCGAGATTGAACTGGGAGTTCAACCAATTTCGAATCAGGTATTTAGCTGGCAATTTTCTGTAAATGGAGCCTACGTAAAGAATAAGATACTAAAATTACCTCCTAATGGGATAGAAAACAACAGGATTGGCGGAATATACATTTGGGATAAAGATCTGAATGACTACGCTTGGAAAGGAGGGCTACAGGAAGGAGGTACCATGGGAGAATTGTACGGATATAAACAATTAGGTTTGTATCATTCAGATGAAGAGGCTTCAAATGCTCCGCGGGATATGGTCATGGACTCTCCAAATAAAGACAAAAAATATGGTGGTGATGTAATTTGGCTGGATACCGACGGCAATGATTTAATTGACGAACGTGACCGCATATACATGGGAAATACATATCCCAAATGGACGGGCGGTCTGATTAACAGCTTCTCTTATAAAAATCTCAGCCTGATAGTCAGAGCCGACTTTATGCTTGGTCATACGATCTATAATTATACGAGAGCCACTACAACCGGGCAATTTTCGGGAGAATTGGGGTTATCTAAGGATGCAGGAAGATCCTGGCTAAAACCGGGCGATGAAGAAAAGACAAATATCCCGAGATTATATTACGGAGATTATCAGGGAAATTTATTAAGAGGAAATTCGATAATGTTTGAGAAAGGAAATTATTTAGCGATCAGAGAGCTGACATTATCATATAATGTCCCGGCCAAATTCTTACATAAAATGCCCATAAGCAATCTCAAGTTCAATGTAAGTGGCCATAACTTGCACTATTTCACAAAATTTAAGGGGATTAATCCTGAAAGCGGTCAAGATACTTATCCTATCTCTTCCAATATCATTTTCAGCGCGACGATCACATTATAACGTATTAAAAGATAAAGCAATGAAAAGCTACTATTTAGTTATCATATTTCTTACAGGGTTCGCTGTTTTTTCCTGTACAAAGACATTGGAACTGGAACCTGTCAGTGAAATTTCCTCACAAAGCTTCTGGAAAACGGAATCAGACGTCCAGGGAATATTAGCCGGAATGTATTCTCTTTTAGAAACCGAAGCGAGAAACAACTTATTTACCTGGGGTGAAGCCAGAAGTGATGCTATGGGACCAAGTGTGGCGTCACCGATCTTCCAGAACTGGTATTTGAATTTATTGACGCCAAATAACTCACAGTCTAACTTCGTCAGCAGCCTCATTTCCTGGGATGGACTATATCGTACCATTCATCATTGTAACTTGATATTAAAGAACGTTCCGAATATCGAATTCGCAGTAGAAGCAAATAAAAACCTTGCTCTTGCCGAAGCGTACAGTATGAGAGCGTATGTTTATTTTGTAATGGCAAGGACATGGGGGGGCGTTCCTATTATTACAGAACCTGTAAGCGGAAATCTAGACAATATTCAAAAAGCCAGAGATTCTGTTGAGGATGTTTTTCAGTTTATAAAAGATGATATTGACAAAGCGATATCCCTTTTCCCTGATAATAAATTTGATCACACCAATGGTCGTGCAAGGTGGTCGCTACCGGCATTGTATGCTTTACAAGCCGATGTTTATTTATGGACTGCAAAAAAAATGCAAGGGGGAGATCCCGATTTGACAATTGCACTAAATGCATGTAATGAAGTACAAAAAAGCAATGTATCACTACTGTCCGATTTTGAAAGTGTATTTGATTATTCAAATAAAGGAAACAATGAGATCGTTTTTGCAGTAAGGCGAACTTATGAGGAATCTCCGGATGCCAATTATTCAATTTATTGCTGGGCATATGCTCTGCCTCAATTTTTAACGTCAGACATTGATGAAGCAGTAAAACAAAAACTTGAGCCTTTTGGAGGGGCGCCTTATTGGGCTCCTTCCGATATCGCCAGAAACATATTTAATGAGGAAGATCAACGGAAAGATGCAACTTTTGTGGAGATTTATACGCACACATCGGGGCAAACGGTTCTTCTGCAGTCTGTCGTTATAAAATACAATGGAACGGTTATAAGCGGGATCAGGCATTGGGCTGATGATTATGTGATTTACAGATATTCGGACATCTTGTTAATGAAAGCAGAGGCTAAAAATGCCCTGAATCAGGATCCTTCTTTTGAAATTAACGAAGTAAGAAAACGCGCCTATGGAGAACATTACGATGGTCACATATTTGTTTCAGGGGGAAAGGATTATAATGATCAGGCTATTCTGGAAGAAAGATTCCGCGAACTGATGTTTGAAGGAAAGCGTTGGTGGGACCTGCTGCGGTTTGATAAAGCCTTTGATCTTGTTCCTTCACTTCAGGACAGGAAAGGACAAGACCA
>CAZOYZ010000425.1:0-4901 GCA_964584045.1 uncultured Prolixibacteraceae bacterium
TCACAGAAGTGTAGATTTTATTTTTCTTCAGGCTGTTGAACGCGTACTTAAAATGATGTGACATATTTTTTAGTTTAAGATTCTTCTTTGCTTGTTGCAGAAAACTCACGATCCCGCTTCACGACGCCATTGAGTTTATTCCTTTCATCATCATAGCATTCGACTAATTTCAACCATCGTTCAGCCATCTTATTCATACCTCAGCGCCTCCACCGGGTTACGGGTGGCGGCTTTCCAGCTTTGCCAGCTTACCGTCAGCAACGCAAATAAAAAAATTACCAGTAAAATTATTCCGTAATCAATGCCTGAAAGGCTGGTACTTTTGGCATTATTCTTTTTTAGTTCCTCGATAATACAGAATACGACCGGGAAACTAATCATTACCGAAAACATGACCAGAAACATAAACTTCTTATTCATGACTATCAATAGCTCCGCAACCGATGCACCGTTTACCCTTCGAATACCAATTTCCTTTACTCGTTTTTCAGCATTTAACATGGAGAGACCAAACAAGCCGAGCAATGCTATGAGGAAACTGAAAATGGCAACCACACTAATAAAATTTTGCAGGCTATGAAACTTCCGGATAAGAACATCATTCTTTATTTCATCTTTCAATAAACTAACAGTGAGTGGGATGTCCTGAAATAGCTTCTTCCATGTATCGTTGATCATCGTTAAAGCTTTTTCCTGATTGTTAGGGTTAATACGAACAAAAAGCGCATTAAACCGATCAGGATCATTATTGAACACTGCTCCTTTAGAAGTTTCGTAATTCGGACGATAGGAATAATCATCGATTACCCCTACAATTTGACCACTCGAAACCGGCCTGTATTTCCCATTTACTGATGCCGACAAAATAATCCCTTTTCCTACCGGATTGTCAATTCCCAATATTTTGACCGCTGCTCTATTTAATAAGAATGTTGATTGGGTGCCTGTTTGTGAATCATTGTCAAAACTTCTTCCTTCAATGGTTTCAATTCCCAGATTTTGAGTAAATCCTCCGTCAATTGATATGTATGGAAATGGAATTGGATCACTGCCTTCAATTTGAATATTAAATGGACCTGCACCTGTAACACCGGGAATATTTGAAGATGCAGATACCGAGAGAATATTTGGGTCCCGCAATAATTCAGCTTTTAATAATTCGTAATTTTTCCTGATTTTGGAATTTTCCATTTTAACCACAAGCAAATCCCTGGCATTGATACCCATATCCATTTCTGTAAGATGATTAATTTGCTTTCCGATAAAAATGGCAGTCAAAATCAAAAAAACAGAAACGGTAAATTGAAAGATTACCAGCGTAGATCTCATCGTGCTGCCTCTCGTTCCCTTAAAGCCGCTCTGAAGTGCCTTTCTTGAATTTAGTCTTGCAATAACATAGGATGGATAAGCGCCGGTCAAGAATGTTACCAAAAGCAGAACAGTAGTCGCCGCGATAAAATATTCTAAATAATTAATCGTCATTTGACGGTTTAATATTGAACTGATAAGCGGCAGAAAAGTCTGAACAATTACTACTGACAGGAGTAGTGCAATTAATGAATACAAAAAGTTTTCGCACACAAATTGAAGGAAGATTTCCCTCTTTTTTGACCCATTTACTTTCCTCACACCTACTTCTGTTGTTCGCCCTGCAATTTGCGCAATTGCAATATTGATGAAGTTGAAACATGCGATGCAAATAATAATTAACCCGAGAAACTTAAAAAGAAAGATGATGCTTTTTGTAAACTTTGAAAACTGGAATTCGCCCAGGTTAGCTTCCGACTGACTCTCAAAATGGATCTTTTCCAACGGTTCAAGAAAAAGTTTAACAGAACTGTAATTGCCTTTTGAAATATGAGCATCTGTAAATTGTGGAAATCTTTGTTCCAATTCAAATGGGTTTGCATTCGAGCTAAGCATGATGTAGGTATAAACATCAGTATCAATATTTTCATTTTCCAAACCTTTGTAATAGGGGAACACATCATAAACAGCATCATAGGATGCCAGAATATCAAAGCGAAAATGAGAATTATCGGGTACGTCAATTATCCCGGTAATTTTTAATTGCCAATTATCATCCAGGTATTTCCCCAGCGGATTTTCATCTCCAAAATACTTATGGGCAATTTTGCTGCTGATTATTACTGATTTACGGTCGTTCAATGCCGTATTCCTGTCTCCTTGTTTCATTGGAAAAGAAAACATCGTCAAAACCGAGGGATCAGCAAACAAAAATTTTTGTTCTTTATAATTTTGGGTTTGCTGAATAATGTCAACCTCACCTAACCAGGCTACCCGTGCTGTTGCTTTGATCTCAGGAAAATTATTTTGCAACATTGATGCAAGCTTATGTCCCGTCCTTGCGTTATCCCAGCTTCCAGGATCCGGTTGTGCCAGGTGGTATGCAACCCGGTAAATCCGATCCCCATTTTCGTGATACTTGTCGTAACTGGATTCGAAACTTACATAAATATAAATCAGCAGTACTGCGGAAAGGCCAATTGCCAACCCCGCTATTTTAATAATCGAGATAGTCCTGTTCTTCCAAAGGTTCCGGATGGCTATAAGAAAGAAATTCCTAATCATATTAGTTGTTTAAAGGGTCAGTTTCATCTGGCTATTCATTCTGCCGAGGCCGGGAGGCATTCTATTCATACCTCAGTGCCTCCACCGGGTTTCTCGTTGCCGCTCTCCAGCTTTGCCAGCTCACCGTGAGCAGGGCGATTCCCAGGGCCAGCAGTCCTGCCAGGGCAAAGATCCACCAGCTTAGACTGGTTTTGTAGGCAAAGTTCTCCAGCCAGTTGTGCATAGCGTACCAGGCAATGGGCGTAGCGATGATAAAGGCGATCACGACCCATTTCACAAAGTCCTTGTTGAGCATGGCCAAAATTTCGGATACTTTGGCTCCATTGACTTTTCGAACACCGATCTCCTTGATCCTCTGCCTGGTTGAAAAAATAACAAGCCCTAAAATCCCCAAACCTGACAGGATAACTGCAATCATTGAAAAATATGCGATAATAAAGGAAAGTTTTTCTTCCTTTTTATACATGGCATCGACCACATCATCCAAAAATCTGTATTCGAATACAAAACCGGGATTAAACTCTTCCCAGACTTTTTTAACATTGTTCAACGTTGCCGGAATATTCTCCGGACTTATTTTTAAAAGGCAGGTTTGAGCCAATTTCATCGTTTGATACACAGAATAGAGTGTTGGACGTATCCCACAATGTAAAGATCTCGTATTTTGATCTTTAACGATTCCGGTCAGGGTAAACCATCCAATTTTCTTCGGCAAATCGTCGTCGGTCAGGTTCATGGATTTATAGCCTGTCTCGTTCATTAATCTTTCCTTGCTGTTCACGGGTAAGTTACCCCTGACAAGTTTTATCTCCATGACCTCGATAAACTCTTTATCACACCGGAAGTGGTCAAAGCTGAATCCTTTCCCTTCGTAATCAAAACTTTGATTATTTATCCATATACCGGGACAGTCATTGGTAAATGAAACTTTCCCGACTGATGCAATCTTGTTCAATTCATTTCCGAACGCTTTTAATTTACCATCTCCTCCATTAGGAAGGGGAAGCGTTAAAATGTATTCTTGATTGAAACCCAAATCGTGATCCCTTAGAAATCGTGTTTGCTTGACAATTACGAAACATCCAATTATTAATGCTACGGAAACAGCATATTGAAAAATAATCAGGATTTTCTGGAAACGCAATTTCTTGCCTGCCTTAACCTCCCCCTTTATCGATTCGGAAACAGTAAACCGTAGCATATGAACACCCGGAATCATACCTGAAAAAATTCCAACCAATAAAACAAGGACGACCGTGAGTGCTAGGAACTGAAAATTTAACAGCTCAGCCATCAACACTTCTGTATTTACCAATTGATTGAATATCGGAATAAATAGTCTGACAAGGATCATGCTGATAAGAAATGAAAAGATGCAATACAGGCCGGATTCAAAAGTAAAATTGGCAAACAAACTATTCCTGTTTGCTCCGGATAACCGTTTTAACCCAAATTCTTTGTGACGCGAGATTGAACTAACGGAAACCAAATTGATATAATTGACAGCGGCGATTACGACAATGAGTATGGCAATTACCGAAGCAATATAAATGAATTGCTTGTTTCCCATCTTAAATGGACCCCACCCGCGAATATTCCCGAAATAGATTTCATCAAGAGGTACGAACCGGCAGGTTTTCATGTAGTATTTTACCATCTCATATCGTTCGCCCATGATTTTGTGTAAGGTACTGTTCCTGGTCAGAAGATCACTGTTTCTAGCAGCAAGAAGGAAGGTGGTAAAAGACCAGTTATCTTCTGTTTTTAGCAATTCCTTATCTCCCCATATTTCCGGCAATCGGTCGAAACAAATAACCGCCTTTCCCTGGATATAAGAATTAGACGGGATATCTTCCATGATCCCGTTCACAAAAAAAGAAAATTTACTGTTATATTGAATTTGTTTTCCTATCGGGTCTTCGTTTCCAAATAAGGTTTCTGCCACTGACCTGGATAAAACGATCGACTCATTTGATTCAAGCACTTGATTTTCATTCCCTGTTCGCAGTGGAAAAGAAAAAATTTTAAAAAAGGTGGAATCAGCAACAATAAGACTTGACTCCGAAAGCTGAACGTGGTTTTGCTTGTAACGCAACAAACCACTTAATCCGAAAACCCGGGTAAAAGATTTAATCTCGGGGAATGTCTCTTTCAAAAATGAACCTAATGGAGGGCATCCCCCGCTGTATCCATCAAATGAAAGCACGAAAATGTTTTCCTTATTTACATGAAACTGATCTGTATGGTATTCCTTGTTTGCATACAATCCCAACAGAATCGCAATACTGAATGCAACAGCAAAACCGAAA
>CAZOYZ010000426.1:0-4893 GCA_964584045.1 uncultured Prolixibacteraceae bacterium
TTAACGGCAGACCTCATTGCCCGGTACAAAGATAACAGGAAAGCATGAGATATTTTTTCCCGCGTTATTTTTATTGAAGTTACAAATGCTGGTTGTCAGCAATTATACGACTAACAGATTGATTATTTGCATTTTGAATTTATGTTTATCCCCTCCAGGGTCTTATCCGTTGTATTTTAGAGAGCGTATCAAGAGCGATGTTAACATCTTCCACAATCTGGAAGTCGTACATTCCGACGCAGATGAAATCGGCACCATTGTTAAAGGCAAACTGAAAACCGTCTTTAGGTTGAATGGCCCCTGCTGCCAGAACTTTGAAGGCGATCCAGGGTTCTTCCAGACTGTTCATAAAATCGATGGTCTCCTGCGGTTTGTAGCAATACATATTATCGTGCCATTCAGCCTGTGGCTGGGCCGACCAATAATTGTGATGGTGCAGGGTTTTCACCCAGAAATCCGGTTTCAGTCCCTGTTCCACGCACCCTTGAATGGTCTCGATGCGGTGAGCGCCGATGCCCGCCGGCTTGCCGGCTTTCCGGATCATTTCAAGGCCGGCTGCAATTTCATCGAACTTCCCGGCCTTCACGAGCCGGTCGGAGATCTCTCCCTGACAGTACATGGCGTCGGCACCTCCTTCGATCGACATGCGGATCCCTTCGGCAAACTCGTCTGAGACGCCGCAGTCGGAGATAAACTTGATCTTTCCCCCGGTTTCATGCTTGTATTTATTCAGAATCCGGTTCAGTTGGGGGTTGGTCAGGATCGCATTCACCCCGCATTGCTCAGCCAACTGAAGTGTCATCATGACCCGTTCGTCCGAATGGTAAGCCTTCACCAGCTTCGATACATAGATCAGATCACGGGAGTGCGCCCAGCCGCCAATCAGGTTACCGCCCATGATCAGCCGGCTCAGTTCCAGATCCCCGATCTTTCCTTTGGGAATCTGTCCTTTCAGGTCGTCCATCGAAGAAAAGTAAAAACTTTTTAACGTGGCGCTGGTTTTGGCATCCGTTCCCTTTGCGAGGAATTTTTCTTCAAAGCTGTCCCATTTCTTTTTCCGGTAAAGTGCATAGGCAAAAACGCCAAGGAAAGGAAGCCCGATCATATCGCGGAGCAGTTCCCGGCGTTGCAGGGAGGTTGTGCCTTCGTGTTTCACCGAAGGTACGGGTGTGCGGGCTTTTTCTTCTTTCCAGCGTTTGATCAGGCGGTCGGCACCGAAAGTGAATTCGTATGGAAGGACAATAAAGACGATCATTAAAATAAGCTCAACCAGGGTCTTGTTTACCCATAAGTAACTGCCTTCCGCAGCAACACCCACGGTGTATCCGGGAATGGAGGGATAGGCCGTGAAATACAAAAACAGCAGAAGGGCACCTCCAAGGGAAGCCCAGCGTACCAAAAGCCCGGTGAACAGGGAAAGGCCGATCAGCACCAGGCCCCAGGTATTGAACAGGTCGACCGCTTCCATCAGTGTTGGCGATGAGGCTATCCATTGGAAGAAACCGGCAAAGATCCACTTCGAACCCAGCAGGTAAGCCCTGGCACTCCAGTCAGGACTCATCAGTTTGACAACTCCTTCGTATAAAAAATGCCAGCCCACGACAATCCTCAAGGCAGTGAACAGATAAACAGAATATTTTTTCATAGTTGGGTCTTTATTGGTTTTACATCAGGCTCGATGAGCTCTTTATTTTCCTTAGCAATTGTTACCGGGCTGCTTTTGAACAGGAAGGCAAAAGCAAGCAGAAGCGCCAGGGTCATGATAGAAGTAACACCCCAGATGCTGTTCCAGTCGTAGGTCTTGGTATGATCGACCACCTCTGAGAGTTGATCGATGATCCTCCGTGAGATCAAATTCCCGACCAGCAGTCCGGCACCAAAAGTGACGAGGAATATAAATCCCTGAGCTTGCGCTTTTAAGCCGGGTTTGGCTTTTTTATCGATATAGATCTGTCCTCCCAGGTAGAAATAACCAAAGATGATCCCGTGTACCAGAATTCCTGCGAAATAGAACAGGGAAAGGCCTGTCGACGAGCCTGCATAAAAAGACAGGTAACGGATCAGCAGGGCTATCAGGCCCAGGATGAGTGTCCACCGCAGCCCGACCTTCTTAATGGCAAAGGGGACGGTCAGTAAAAAGAACATTTCGGCAAGCTGTCCCCAGTTCATGGTGATGCTGATATATTTGAAGCCCTGATCGAATAGGAATTCTGAACAATATGACCAATACATCGAAAAAGGGATCATCGACAAAAACGAAAGCAGGATAAAAACGGCAAAATTCCGCTCACCCATCAATTGTACCGTTCTGAGGCCAAACACATCCGTCAGCGAAGCTTTTTTCCCTTTTGAGAGGGGAGGAGTGGCAGGTAATGTCATGTTCTGCACACCAGCTATCAGGCTTATTCCGGCAGCATAAAAGAAAGGAAGATGAGTGCCGTCGAAATCCGTGTTGAAAAGCTTCACGGCGATCAGACTGAAAATCCCTGAAGCTACCCATCCAATGGATCCGAATACCCTGATCCGGGGAAACTGTTCGGATGAAACATGGGTCATGGCAATGGTGCTCGTCAGTCCCCAGGTGGGCATATAACAAAGCATCGCCAAAAGCAGGTACACGAAAAGCCAGCCCGGCTCCTGAGCCATTCCGGCCAGGAACATTAAAACAGCGTTGGTAAAATTTAAAAAGGTAAGCACCTTTTCCCCCGAAAAATAATGGTCGGCAATCATTCCGATCAGCGGGGAGGCCATGCATCCGATGGCCATGGAACTCAGGATCATGGCATTTTGTGTGCCGTCAATTCCCTTTGCAGCCAGAAAAGCAGCCAAAGGTACCCACCAGACCGCATAAAACATGTATTGCAAAAACATCATCAACGAAAGGCGGATGTTGGTGGTTGTCATAACACTTTTCTTCATAAGTCAGCTATTAGTTCGGTTAATGACCGGAGGAATCCAATCCCCGTCATTGTCCCGTAAATGTATTAAATCTTCAGAGAAGCCCGTCCTCATTTCCCGGAATAAAAATCGTCATCTCTTTTTTGTTTCTCCCTGTTTTGCAGTTCCTGGGATTATTCGATGTTTTCGGGACGTAACCTGTACGCTCGTGACCTGTTGAGATAGTCATCCAGTAATTCGATCTCAAATTCCTGCACCATCTGGTCAACGGTGATTGTTTCATGTTCACTGGTGATCAGCACCGATCCAAGCCGGCCCGGGTCTTTCACGGTTACTTTTGATCCGTATTTTTCCTTTAGCGCGGCCAGTTTTGTCCAGTTCCCGTCCAGGTGGGCCAGGGTACAATCCAGGTTAATGCGTGCCACGGTAAAATCGAAATAATTGGTGCTGGAAGCAACCACTTCACCCAGCGGGTTCAGAATTTCAGAAGGTATTTCCCTGAAGGCCATAGATCCTACAAAAAAGGATCTGCACGAATAAGCCCAGTAATTCTGTACCAACCCGCCGTGATACATGGAAGGAAAAATGATGATATCGGGGCTGCTTTTGACGTATTCCAATCGTAGTTCCTCAAAATTGAGGTCGAAACAGATGGCGCATCCGATACTCCCGAAATCGCATTGAATCAGCGTCGTATTGGATACGGCTTTTACACCGCTTTTCATATCGCCGACCGTGGGAAAATTCTTATCGTAGATCCCGGCGATCTTTCCTTCACGATCCACGACGATGCATGAATTCCTGGAACTTCCGTCTTCGAGTTCACGCCGCATCCCAAAAGCAATATAGCACCGGTTGGCTTTGGCCTCCGAGGCAAAGAAATCAACGATCTGATCCTGCCTCACCATGAGGTATTCTTTCCTGACCTCGCGCGACATTCCGCTGGGAATATCGCAATATTCGGGCAGCACGATCAGGTCGGGCCTGTCGGGAAGCACCTGCTCTAACCGGTTATGCCAAAAGGTCTTGATCTGGTCGACGACCTTTTGCATGCCTTGTGTATGATCTGTTGCAGGAACCTGGCTGCCAATGGTCGCTACCGTGACGTAACGGGCCGCACTTAACTGCAGGCACGGACAGAACCAAAAGGGATGGATCAGTAGTGCGAGTAAAATGATCAGTTTCTTCATATCAATATATTCCTGTTAAATTGTTTTATTAGAGTTTTTAATGATTGTTTATTTATTTCGGACCTAAAAAAATCAGGAAAAAATCGACACACCTCGTAAAGATATGCTCAATGTCGGTTCTCATTATTTTCATAGAACGGTAAACCGATTTGTAGCAGGAATCGACTGAAATTTCCAGAATATCAGAGATTTCCTCATAACTGAGTTCGCAATCATAGCGAAGATAAATGATCTCCCGCTGTTTGGCTGACAAGTTCACGAGGCTTTTTTTTATCACTCTTTTCAATCTGTTTAGTTCCTCTTTTTCAGAAATGACCTGTTCTGCACCGTTGAAATATTCAAATTGATTTTCGTTTAACTGACCGGTAAATGAGAATCTGCTTTGTTTTTTTAAATCCAGGAATAACTGTCGTCTGAAAGATTTAAGCAGATAAGCCTTCACATTGATCACCAGATTTAATTTACTTCTTTTTTTTAACAGATAAACGAAGACATTTTGGATCGAATCTTCTATAATTTGCCTGTTGGAAGTATATTTCAACCCCACATAATACAGCAGGTTAAAGTGTCTATGGTAGATTAATGAAAAATTCTTTTCACATCCTGTTAAAATAAAGATTCTCCAGGCGTCACTACTGTCAGTATCTGTCGTTCTTTCCATCTTTTACATCAAATCCCTGAATAGATGATGTTACTTCAAATCTTATTATAAGAATGAAATATGGATCCGATTCGATCAACATCCATAATAAAACTTCTCGTGCAATGTGATCTTTAACGATTACATTTCATGACGATCACTATT
>CAZOYZ010000427.1:0-4888 GCA_964584045.1 uncultured Prolixibacteraceae bacterium
ATTCTTCTGAAGTCAGGTTCCTTGCCGGAGCCCGTAATGGCCCGCAATCCAGTCCAAAGAATTTCATGACCGGCTTTCCTCCGATCACACCCCCGCCATAACGAATCAGGATATCGATAAACTTTACAGACTGTTCCTGATATTTACGAGCTGTTCCGATATCCCCTTTCATAAAAGCGCTGATCAGATTTTGATACAACGGTGCGATATAATTGTATGTGCTCCCAATGGCAGCTGTGGCCCCCATACTTAGTCCGCACAGCAATTCTTCATCAAAACCATGCAGAATATCCCATTTCCCTTCGTCCATCTGAATGCATTGCAGCATTTCCATCATATTACGGTGGGTAAATTTGATCCCTGCCAGATTGGGAATAACCGTTCCTCCTTTTCCCAGAAATTCCTTCATCGGCAGGAAGACTCCGGAAACCGTAGGAATATGGTAATAATAAAATGGAAGATCGGGCGCGCCCGAAGCCACTTCTGCACAGAAACGCACAAGATCATTGACATTTTCCGGTCTGAGAAAAACCGGTCCCATACAGCCTACTGCATAAGCTCCGATCTTCTGAGCGTGTTCTGCGAGCTTTTTCGATTGTACATACGCAGTCGTGCCAACATGGACGATCACCTTAAAATCGGGTGTTTGCTCTCTCACCCATTGCGCGGCCACTTCCGTTCTTTCCTCCGGCGACATCAGCATCCCTTCGCCTGTGGTGCCGCAGATAAAAACGCCGCTTACCCCTTCCCTCTTTAATTTTGCGGCATAGCGGGTTATTATTCCCAAATTCAATGAGCCGTCTTCAAGCATGGGCGTAAAAGGTGCCGCGATTAGTCCTTTGAGTTTTTGCATCTTGATATCTGATTTTAGGTTTAGTTTCACAAAGAGAGTCTAACGGTAAATGAATTCCATATAGGGTTGCAGGTGGATTTTAATGGCATTCCGGTACCCCTCCATATCCCGGTCACGGATAAATCTGAAAAGTTCGTGGTGAGTCACGATCTTCCGGTCAAGGCGTTCGTTCACCGGCGCAAAATAACTCTCATAGTTTCTCTTTGCAAACTCGAAAACAGGATGAATGATCTGCTGGAACTGGATGATAAAACTGTTCCCTGAAATCTCATAGATCTTTTTATGGAATTCAGTCTCCTGCTCCACGGTTAACGGGTATTTTGCGGTCTCCTGCGACCGGACAATATGTTCAAGTTCCCGGGTCTTTACGTCGTCGATGTTACGAAATAAAAAATCCGTCAGCCCTATTTCCAGTGCGATCCGCATACCCATCATATCCACGATAGCCCGTTCACTTAAAAGGTAAGGCTCGATCACTTTTTCAAAACCTGACAACAGCGAAGGCTCCTGGATCACGATTCCTTTCCTCGTGCGGGAATGAACAATGCCAAGCATCCGCAGCCGGCTTAACGCTTCCCGTAATACATTCCTGCTCACTCCAAGCTCTTTTGAAAGTTCAGTCTCATTCGGCATCGTATCACCGGGAATCAGTTTCTTCTCCTTGATGTAATCCAATATGGATCCTTCTACCTTATCCACCAGGGTGGTCGTTCGATGATCGAATCTAAAGCCCATGAGTTTAGTATTATCCTATTTGTCCTACAAATATGATCTAATTTTGTGTTTTTCTCATTCAACTGCAGTATGTTTTGCAACACAAAAATCCAGTGAGGCGAATCATAAATTGAGAACGTGCAAAAAAAAATTCACGGATAAGGCTTCGCATGGACTGCGCCTGTTATCCGTGAACTGCATACCTGATTGATTGTATTCTGTTTACTGGGGAAACGGAATTTTTACCAGGTCTTCCACGATCTTTCCGTGATGCTCAAAGCGGGCAAGAGTATAGACATTGCCGTTTTTGTCAATGGCAATAGAGTTTACATAAGTAGGTCTGGAACCGTCTTCATAAAAAACCGGACCGTGATCGGAATACTTTCCGGAAGGGAGATGATAGGTGATCAGGTGCAGGTTTTCAAGGCCACGGGCCGCTCCCATCGCGATCTCGTCGACACCTTTGACCCTTTTCCCGTCCATGTATATTGGTCCGCCGGTCAGGTAATACAGGGTCTCCTGATCATTGACCAGACTAAATCCCAGATAGCCATAACTGAACTGATCGAACATCCCGCTTTTCCTTGACGGTTCGGAGGTGATCCGGTCAACAATTTCGACTTTCTTTTCCCGCGGATCAAAACGAAAAAGGTATCCCGAGTTTCCATGTACTCCATAGGCGACATTTTCCTTCGGATACCAGACAATTGATCGCCAGTTATACCCCATGCTTCCCGGACGCGTGGGATCGTAGCTGCCAAAATAATCCAGTTTCAAAGAAACCTCATCCATTTTCTTCAATGACGCTGTTCGCGGATCGTAAAAGAAAATTTCACCTTCCGAGGTGGAATAATAAACGTTTCCGTCGCGTGGGTCTACAACCATGGAACGGCAAAGGACACGGTAATCTTCCCCGACTTTACCGCCTTCGCCATTGGCCGAAACAAGTCCGAGGTCAGTTAACTTACCGGTATCCAGGTCATAACGGATAAAATAGCCTTTGGGCCAGGTGATGGCGTAAATCTGTTTTCTTTGAAGATCCATGGTCATGGTCAGCACGCCCTCGCCGTGGGGGACGATGCCCAGGTTTTCAAATTTCCCGGTTTTCAGGTCATAACTTAAGAAATGGCCCCCGGGATATAGCTGGAAACCTTCAGGAGCATGCACCGGCAGACACTCCATGCCGTCGATCATCTCATAGTAACCCACATGGGTTGCAAAATAAAGTTTTCCGTCGCTTTCATAAAAGCGGACGTGGCTTTTACCCTGTGCGATGGCCTTTTGATCCTTTTCGCCGCAAATGTCGTTCAGATCGGCCAAAAATTCAGTCTTATCGGTTTTGGGGTCGTATCTGTACATTTGTCCGGCCACATCATGAGGTTGGGAGGAGAGAACATAGTAAATACGTCCATCGCCGGCGGCTGAGATCGCATTATAAGTATCATGAGCGAGATCAAAACCTGAGAAATATCTTTTTGCGACCAGGGACTTCTTGTTATTTTGGCCCGGATTTAGCAGGATATCATTCATCACGACATTCATTTTGGCAGTCAGTTCAGGCGTTTTGGGCACTCCTGCCTGAAAAGCCAGTTCGGTTGTCTCTTTAATAATTTTGCTTTCAAGACCGGGTTTCCAGGTGGAGGGCAGTCCGTAGACTATCGAGGAAGATTCCCCTTCGTATCCGCCCTCCTTCAGTACGGTTTCGGAGGGGATATAGGCCATCACGTCATTGGAATAACCCAAAACAAAAATATCATTTCCAAAGATACGTTTTAACTGAATGGGGTAATCGATCAATAATTCTCCTCCAAGGCTCATAAGCAGTTGATCCCCAAGCCGCCAAACCTGCGCCGGGTACGGATAAGAAGTGATCAGCGATTCGCCGTTGTTCAGTTTTCCCAAAAGTCTTCCTGCCCATCTCTTCTCATATCCGGTCCGCGTTTTTACCATTTCTTCCAGTTCAGCCTTTGACGGCGCCGGATTTAACTCCAGGTCTGTTTCGGAATAGGCTGTGGCCAGTTGCGGAGAAAGCTCCCGCATCTTTTCATTCAATACGCGCTCAACCGAGGCTGCCAACTCCTGTCCAAACTGCCGGGCCAGTGCCACCGAACGTCTGGGTAATGGGTTCTGGTCAGCACCGCCACCCTGAAAGAACATGGCGGTGGCCCCTTTATATTTCTGTTCCAGTTCCAACTGGGCAAAACCGGGATAGTCGCCCGACCAGTCATACCCGTTCAAAACGGTTGCGTGGCAGGCATAGCCAAAAACGATCGCGCTGATTTGACCTTTCTTGTCCTCAATTTTCAAAACCGGAACCGCAAAATCATTTGGCCCCTTCAGTTCGGTCAACTCTGCGATCCTTGGTTCTTTATTGTTACGCCTGTTTACCTGGACGCGGACAACCCCGTTTTGGGCGTAAATAGTCACAGGTTCAAGCGCTTTTTGCGCTTTTTTTGCAAGTTCTGCGATTTGGTTTTCAAGCCAATGTGCATAGAGGCCGATCTTTTCTTGCTGTACGGAATCGAGCGGATAAATATCCGTCAGCGCTCCCGATAACACAGGCCCGGAGTGGGTGTGGGAACTGCTCAGGATGATTTGCGATCTGGACAAACCCATCACCGCCTCCAGGTGATCCCGAATACGATCAGACACTGCTTTTGGGAAACCCAACAAGTCGGTTGTAACGAACAAAGCCTCATTTCCTGCCGCATCCTGCAGAAAAAGAGCTTTGGCCCACAGATCATGCAATTTCCCTTCGGCAGGTTTGGTCCTTCCTCCATATCCTGCCATCCATATCAATTCCTGAGGAGTGATCACCGCTTTTGCCACTCCAGCTTTCCACCCATTCGTTTGCGGGCCGGGAGCGGCCAGCAAGTTTACTTCAAAGGCCAGTACAGAAATAATACAAAAAAATATTCGCTTCATCATATTTTGATCTCAGGTTACTGTTATTGCTATTACTTTAGTTCTTCCGGTTTCCGGTCTGCCGTCTCCGGTCTCCTCTGTCCTCTATGCGCTATGCTTATCAGTCTTGTGTCTTGATACTTGTGCCTTGATACAAAACTTGATCGATAAAAGCATAGGCTTCTTCACGGGCTTCAGGCGGAAAATCGTGCTCCGCATCCGGGCAGATCAACCGGAGACGACCTTCAGCATGTAAAAAACGGTACACCTGTCTGATGTCTGCTATTCCTTTCCTGACCCCGTCCACATCGAAATTTGCGTCGTTGACCGGTGAATTGGAAAAGAAGGCCCGGGGTGCAAGAGCTGCAATTACCTCATCGAAGTCGAACGGGATCTTTTCCGGATCGAGATCAAATT
>CAZOYZ010000428.1:0-4883 GCA_964584045.1 uncultured Prolixibacteraceae bacterium
ACTCCGCTCTGCAGATGTGGAATAAATGTTTCAGTAAACACAGGAACCTGCATTTTAGATCCGGTTAAACATCCCAGCCGTCCGGTTATCATTGCAACAGAAAGCGGTACTCCTTTGCTTCTGAGCGGGCATACCATCTACAATCAGGCTAACCCGTATTTGGGAGAAATTGTGTTTGGCGTTGCCGACACAACAAAGTCCGGGACCCTGGAACACTTGATCCCGGTCATTGCACCGGATACCACCGAATGGGTTGGATCCAACCTGATCAACGACGTTACCGGCCCCAAAAAGCCCTTTCCTCAAAATGCCCCCTGGATTGTGCTGGCATCTGACAAAAACGGCAGTGTATATGAAGCAGATCTGTCATTCTGGTTTAAACAAAGATAATATGCTAAGATTATTCCCGGGAATTATCCTGTACCTTGTTTCTTCTGCCTTTGCTGCCGCTCAGAAGATACCTGTAAACATCCCGTTTATAACGGTCGAACCGCGAATTATTACAGATTCTGTGGCACATGACACGGATGATCCTGCTATCTGGATCCACCCATCAGACCGGTCAAAAAGTTTAATCATCGGAACAGACAAGAATTCAGACGGAGCTTTGTATACCTTTGATCTTCAGGGAAAGATCGTAAACGTCGTAAAAGGCCTTGAAAGACCAAATAATGTCGATATTGCCTATAGCTTTCCCTTTAACGGAAAACTTATTGATATCGCTGTGGTAACGGAAAGGTTAAAGCAGCGCGTCCGGGTATTCAGGCTTCCTCACCTTGAACCCATAGATCAGGGCGACCTGGTTGTTTTCGACGGGAACCCGCACGAACATCATCTTGTCGGGATCATAAAGGTAAGCGCTGTACACAGCGATGGCAGTGATGTCACCAGCGTCTCTTTGCCGGGCTTTCCTTCAGGGCTCTTTGTGACGATGTCGGAAGGGAAAACTTTCCATTATTACTCGTGGAAGGATATTGCGAAACTTTGCATAAATGGTCACTGATGCCTGATTAAAATGAAAAAATGCCACACTATATCTGTTTAGGTCTTGAGATGATCACCCTGAACTATTCGCCTTCAGGATCATTATCAAATTCAATATCAGGATGCTCAGCAAGGGCCCGTTTTATCCCTGAACCTAATCCACGATAAGGCAATGTATGGATAGCAAAGCTGACCAAAATAAAACCCTGGGGGCAAAAGGAATTTTCCCTGGTTGATCCGGATAACAATTTGCTGACTTTCGGGCAAAGTGCATTCTGATAACTGATTTTAAAAACAACTCTTTTTTGTCCAGATTTCACAGGTTGCTCTCTCTCATCACAAATCTTCTTTTATGTGGACTCAAAAATCAACTTATGAAACGAAAACCTGTGAGACTGACAATTATTTTGCTTGTACTGATTCAGATAAATAGTTATGCTGAATATGACAGCACCTATGTACTGGCTGTGAATCAACGGTTTGCGATCCCGGAAAACGTTTCGAATGGTGACGACGTGGGCATATGGATGAAAACCTGGACCTGGTCTTCGGTTGGACGAATCAGTTATTCGATCGAAAAGAACTACCACAACGCTTTTCGCATTAATCCTTCGTCAGGACTGATTACTGTATCAGATTGTACTAAAATTAATGGTAAGGTAGTTCAGCAGGACACGCTGGTCAATCTGATTATTCGGACAACAGATTCAAGCGCGGGGTATGAGCTGGATACCGCTAAAATATGGGTAAAGGAAGATGCATATTGTGTGTTCATTGACTATGGTGGTTCCAATGGTAACGGAACGAAAGCAAGTCCTTCCTCAATTGCCAGTTTGATACCACGTCAAGTGCGGGGGTACGAGCCACAAACGGAAGTTTTATTAAAACGGCAGTTGGACCCATCATGATTACGAACTGCAGGTTTGGTCATTCACGGTTTGTCGGGATCCGGGGTACGGGAAACGTTTTTGAAGTCAGGCATTCCACGTTTGACCTGGGGACAGAATATGCCGCGGGACTTCGGGGATGGGCATATCACGTACAGCTTAGATCAGACAATGGCCTGTTTGAAGATTGCAGATTTACAGGAAGAAGCGTCGGTATATATGTTACAGCAGCAACAGGCCAGTACTTAATGCCTCCCAACAATACAAAGGTGAAAAATTGCTGTTTCACGGGCCAGACCAAATATGCCATTTGGCTGGACGATCAGGGTGCCGGCTTTACTGCATTTAAAAACAGCATTTTCGAGGATAATATGATCACAAATGCGGCCAACGGGATCAGGGAAGAGAAGGGAGCCAATACGATTATAAGAAGGAACAGGATCTCGGGAGGGTCAGGCAATGGTATTATGACAAGTATAAGCGCCGTCAATGACAGCATCTGCAACAATGTGATCTATGGGTTTAACGGGAATGAAATTCATATGCCCGTTGGAACCTCCACGAAGATTTATAACAATACGGTGGATGGAGATATCTATTTAAGAGGATCAACTTCTTCGGTTGTACGGAATAACTACGTCAAGTCACTGACCGATGCAGTGACTATATCGAACAATCTGGATATCGATACGATCGCGACCGCCGGGCATTTCAGAAACTATGCCGCACATGATTACCGGTTGAACCCCGCTGCTTTTAGTTCGATCGACGAAGGACATCCGGTTTCACTAAGCTCAGACATCGTTGGTACAAACGTTCCGCAGGGATGCGGTCCGGACATTGGAGCTTACGAATACCCTTCAGAAGGTCAAAAATGAAAACCTTCATGGCGGAGCAACTCCATGCGTGCTTCCGCTCAAAGGAACTTCAGCGCAATGTTGATGAAGACAACTAATCCAACACCGCATGAACGGGAAATAACAACTGAAATTTTATAATAACCAAACAATGAAAAAAAAGAAACGAGCCTCCCGAAGCGACAACAATTTCATCTGCGTTTTTATTTTATTTTGATAACGACCTTTTTTGCGATTACCCCTGACGTGCTCAGAGCAACGGGAAAAGGAGAATTACAAACAGAAATTGCCCTGTTGACGTTACCCGAGGTTCTTCCACCCTGGGAACAGGTTGATTATGATGTCAGGGAAGAGTATTTCCATGCAGGAGGGAATCATCTGGGTTACTGTGTTCGTCATCTTGAAAATCTGTGCGGAAATCTGGGGCTAAGGGTGAGGAGGACGGCACCTGCCGGTTTAAAGGATCTGGGTGATATGATTCTGCTTGTTCCTGATGCATCCCGAATGACCGCTGCGACACGTGCTGCTCTCGATCAGTGGGTCTCGCAGGCTAAACCGGTGATCGTTTTCGGCGAGGTACCTCTTCGATGGGCGCTTCAGTATGGTATACAGGTGGTTGATCCAAAGAAAACAGCCGGCAATCCACGGAAGTATAATTCAATTTATTTTCCTTCAGAGAATTTGACCATCCCGGGTAAACCTTTGAATTATGCTTCCTATATAGCCGGTAATCCTGTCGCAATGTTGACCAGTTCAGAAAATCCAAAGGATAGGAGTACATTCGTATGCCGGCATGGATCTCTGCTGCTTTGTGGATGGATTCCCCGCCTGCATGCATGGGATGTTATTGGTGAACAGGATGAACACCGTTTCTTTGCACGTTTGCTGAAGGAGTTCCGGGTTGAAATTTCCGTTCCTGAGTTTTCGTCGGAAAGGATCAGAAACCTGAAGTCATTCGGAGGCGGTGAATGGGGACTTTGGAGCAGAGGAGCCTTGTCTCCTTCCAATTCTGTAGTTGCCGGCAGTGGCTTTGACTACGTTTATGAATATGGTTCCTATTTTTCGGACATCATTGACCGGAAATTTGAAGAGAAATTACTGGGTGTGCCTTTGAGTTCTCAGATGAAATCTGTTCCGGCACATAAACAATTGGGTTATCTGCAGGAGATGATCGAAAGAGCACATGAGTCGAGCCTGAAATTATTCGTGGTGATTACACCCTTTCCGGTTAGCTCTCCTTACCTGTATCAGGAGTTACTTCGGCGGGACGGACTGCAATACCGCTATACCAATGGCGTTTTGCACCCCACCAGCCTGTGGTCTCCGGCTAATTCCGGGATGGTACGGCTGGCAATTGAAGCGCTCAGGGAATTCCTTGCACATACGAAGGTAGATGGCGTGTTCATTGACTTTGCCCGTTACCTTGACGACAATTTCGATTATGGGCCGGAGATGAGAAGGATCTTTGAGGAACAAACAGGTGGGCGTATTGAAAACTGGCCGGCGACTGTTGTTGATGATCCTGATCTGGCACGCCGTTACGCAGCGCTCAAACGAAAGGTCATGACTGATTTCCTAGGAGAATTTGGACTGGCAGCAAAACAGATGCAGAAGGATATTGTCACCGAAGCTTTGTTTTACTGGGGATATTGGCCGGGGAAGGGCGGTGCTTACGAATTAATTGGTCAGGATCCGAAGACATTGATTAAAATGGGGGCATTGGACCGCGCTTGTGGGATGTTTTATACTTCTGATAACCGACAATTAGAAACACTGGTTGATGAGGCAGTTGCTGACGTGGGACTGGAAGCATTTAGTTGTATCCTCTCGCCCATAAGCTACTTCAACGAATACAATACCACGTACCAGTTCATTGATCAAATTAAGATCTTAAAAAATAAAGGGGTCAGGCATGCATCAGTTTACAGCCATATTCCCCGCCATTTAATTTACAACCGGCTTGGGAACAAAGAATAATTTTGCAGCGCGAACAATTGGGGCGATGCTGAAAGGAAGAATTTAACTGCGGAAAGTTTTAGATCCAATCAAAAATAGTGCTGATTTTCTGTCCAGATTTTAAAATTCGTTCTCTCTAATTACAATAGTGATCGTCATGAAATGTAATCGTTAAAGATCACATTGCACGAGAAGTTTT
>CAZOYZ010000429.1:0-4871 GCA_964584045.1 uncultured Prolixibacteraceae bacterium
AAGTGCGACGGCACAATTGTCAAAGCGCCTAAAGCCAAAGCATTCTTTAAAAATTGACGACGTGGATTTTCGACTCCTGTCCTTTCATTATTTTTATCATTTCCCTTTTCCATCTTATTTAGTTTTAATTTGTGTTTTGATATTACTTTTGACCTGAAGACATTGTAATTCCTGCAAAGGGGAAACAGTTAGCAAAGTTCCGGCATGTCCGGGATTTGTTTCCGGACATGCCCTTTCAGAAATTAATTATCCTGAAAATCTATTTCACTTTGCAGAATTGGCCAATAAAAGTCAGCATAAGGAGCATCCAGCGCAGGGACGTTTCTTGTTCCGGGGCCGATCGGCTTTTTGAACGACTGCAGCCATAAGATACGGTCCGATTCAAAAGCCAGTTCTTTTACCCACTCGTTATCCACGACTTCCCACGTCACCTGAGTGTCTGTTAATGGCTGATAAGCTCCACCAATGGCAGCATTCCAGGAACGACTGCGGACGACATTTAAATCAGCAGCCTGACCACCAAGACCTTTTAACGCCTTAATACCGGCCCGCATCAAATATAGCTCAGCCGAACGGATAATCGGAACGTTCTGAAAAGGATTCTGGTAATTTGCTGAATCAGGAACCAGAAAGAATTTATTCGCGATATAAACAGGATCGTTTTGTCCGACAAATCCCTGAAAAGAATTGCCTGAAAGAGTTGGTCTTCCTTTAGCCTTTGTTGAGTTCGCAACAAATCCTTCAAATCTTTTGTATAGGGCCTTCCGTTTGTCGGCTTTCCAGGCATTCGTTTCCGTGCCGTCAGCATTCATAATACCTACTTTTTGCAGGGTTTCCTTGTTGAGTGCCCAAATCCACCATTCTTCATACGTATTTACCTGAGGGAAGGTATAATTCATGAACCAGTTAAAATCATTGGGGTGGCGGTATGCTTTTGAAGCAGAGAGGGCCGGATCTGCAAAATTCCCATACCAGATAATTTCCGAATCAGTCCACGGGGAAGTACTGTTGTTCAGAAAACAACTCATTGGATCAGGCAAAAGTGCCCGGGATACTTCCGAATCATTCAGGACGCCGTTCAATTCGGTCAATGCTTCATCATATTTCCCAATTAACATATACACTTTTGCCAGAACAGACATGGCGGCATGTTTAGTTGCCCGTCCATATTGATAGGATGAATGCATCCCACTGCCACTTTTTCCGGGTAAAAGTTCTTTTGCTTTCACCAGATCGGAAACAATCAAATCATAAATTTGTGATGTTTCAACAGGCTGATTATCCAACGCAAGTTCCATTGTTGACGCAAACTTGTCTTTTAAAGGCAGTATCTTCGAGTCATTTTGCCCGTTAACATCATAGGCAGGACAAAAGAATAAAGCGAGCTGCAAATAGGTATGCGCCCTCAAAAAATAAGCTTCTCCAATCAGCCTGTTTTGATTGTTTACCTTGTCCGATTCACTGATCCCGGTAAAAGGATCATTTTCAAGATACTCAATCATATAGTTGCAACTCGAGATAATCTGGAATGAAGGACTAAATAAGTTATCAACGGCAGTTATCTGATTCGAAGTGCTGCGTGAATACACATCATTATAGGCATTTTGTCCTATTTCACGAACAATGTCGCACATACCAAAATGCATAAAGTTCACCATCCAAAACGGGGACTTGTCACTTCCCTGTACAAATTTCTGATACGGGGAAAAGATACCCATTTCAGCTTCGCTGATATTTGTAAATGTTAACGTGGGTGAGGATTCCCTTTCAAAGAAATTATCACTGCACGAATTCAATCCGGCGACAATGATTAACAGAATCAGCAAACAGAGGAAGCTTCCTGTTGACTTTTTATCTAAGATATTTTTCATTTTCGTTGTCTTTTTAGGTTCGAAGCTTTGGTTAGAAAGTTAAATTAGCACCTATACTAAAGGTCTTCACTGAAGGAAGAAACTCAGAATCATCATCTGTTTCAGGGTCAAAGCCGGAATAACCAGTCCATGTCCAGACGTTGGTTCCCGATACGTATATTTTTGCAGCTTTCAGACCGACTTTACCCGCTACTTGTTTATTCAGGTTATACCCCAAACTTATTGATTTTAACCTCAGATAATCAGCTTTTTCCAAATATTTGCTCAAACCCTCTCCCTGGCCCTTTGTCCCGCCGTTGGCTCTGTCATATCGTTCAGTTGCATTTGGATTAACCGGATTGTCAATGTCGGGATTGGTCCAGTAGCCTTTCAATCCGGTATTCGGATCGGTTGCATTGGAGTTCCATTGTGTGTAGTACGGGCTGGAACTTTCATACATGATCATTGGATATTTCGCATTCTGCTTTTTCTCGTCAGTCCATCCGGGTCTCCATGATTGGTCCAGCAAAGCTTTTTTGTAAATTTTATTCCCTATGCCAAAAATAGTCCATTCTTTTTCACTGTAGTTAAACATATAATTTCCGCCCGAAAAAGTAAAGAATGCATTGAATTCAAAACCTTTGAATTTGAATGTATTGCTCAATCCTCCGAAGAAAGACGGGATTTCCGATTTATCGGTATGAACCATTTGATTATGTGATAATCTCCCGTTCGTGTAGTTATACGGAATTTTTCTGCCTGTCCTGGCGTATTCTCCGGTTTCATTATAAATATTCTGATCATATTCCCAAAGCATATGGACTCCCCTTTCGGGATCAACGCCCGCATAGTCAATTTTTTTCCATAACCCCAGCCGGCCACCGACAAAAGTTGTACTCCCTTTTGCAGCTTCCATATCCGGCGTAAGTTCCATTATCTTATTTTTGTTATAGGAAATATTGAAATCAGTCGTCCAGCTAAATTTATTTTTCTGAATGTTCACGGTAGAAACATTGAACTCATACCCCCAGTTTTTTAATCTACCAACGTTTCCGTAAATCGATCCGATCGCTGCAGAAGGCGGGGTGCTGACAGCCAATAAAAGCCCCGACACGTTCTGCATATAATAAGCTGCCGATCCTGACACCCTGTTATCCCAAAGCCCGAAATCAAGCCCAAAGTCATAGCTGTCTGTTGTTTCCCACGTAATGGCCCTGTTCCCAACAGAATAAGAGGTTCCTGCAGGACTGTAAGTACTCTCACCATACCGAAGACTTGAGTTGTAACTTATCGTCACGAGATTTCTGTCATTGGGAATATCCTGATTTCCGGTTTGTCCAAAGCTTCCTCTCACCTTCAGTAATGAAAATATATTTTTCAATCCTGTGAAAAATTTCTCGTCCGAAACAATCCATCCGGCTGACAATGCATAAAAATTCCCCCACCGGTAATCCTTATCAAAAACTGAAGATCCGTCCCGGCGCGCACTTATACCTATGAGATATCTGTCCATAAATTTATAATCAGCCCTTGCGAAGAAGGAACTCAGATAACGTTCGCCGGTAGTATAAGAGGTCATACTCACCATGGTTGCCGGTGACGATGATCCCATTTCCTGATTGGTACCCACCAGACTTCTTCCCTCCATATCCGAAACCTTAGTTTTTGTTTTTTGTGATTCAGTGCCTAAAACGGCAGAAATATTATGTTTGTCATTGAAAGTCCTGTTATATTTCAGATATGCATTGAAATTATATGACATATAGGTTTGTCCCTGGTGTCTTGCATAGGAGATTCCATCATTGGAAATAAGAGCAGAAGACCATAGTTTTGAATCATCATGCAAAATGTCAAAATCAGCTTCGGTACGGATCGATAAACCTTTGATCCAGGGTAAATGGTACTCCAGGCTTGACCCTCCAAGCCCCCTGTAATTTTGTTTCTGATCCAGAATATAATCGCGGTCACTTGCCATTGCATAGTTTCCTGCAGAAGGGTTCCAGTAACCTGTCGGATCATTGGCATCATAGACAGGAAACCAGGGGATGCCGCTTCGTGTAACCATACCAAAGCCACCAATTGTTCCGTCGCTTCCTCCCAATCCCCTGTAACTTTCAGATTTTACCCGGTAGTTATTGGTATACGCCACATTTAACCGCGTTTCCCACTCCAGATTTTCAACAGGAGAGAAATGAGCATTGATACGGGAAGAAATCCGTTGCATATCGTTGCCAACGCTCACTCCTTTGTCGTTCCGGTATGAAACAGATGAAAAAATGGCTCCCTTTTCGAAGCCTTGTTTGAACGCGACATTCACATCATGATAAGTACCTGTTCTGAGAATATAATCGAACCAGTTGGTATTAATCTGCAAGGCTTCGTCCCTGGTAAGTCTTGTTTTATAAAGGTTAGTCAATGCATAATCGATCTCAAATATCCGGTCGGGGACATTTGAATGTGCAAAGCTCAGATCGGCAATTTCAAACCATTCCTTTGTATTCACAAAATTAAACTCATCCATCGATTTGGCCAGGTGTGAAATTCCTGTAGAATAATCAACCTGCACCGATCCTCTTTCCCTAATTTTCCCCGATTTGGTCGTAACAAGGATAACCCCGTTGGAACCTCTCGATCCGTAAATTGCCGTGGCTGCTGCATCTTTGAGAACCTCCACCGATTCAATATCGTTGGGGTTCATCGTGGCCAGGATATTCTGGTTTGCCGATGTCCCGTCGTTCAATCCTACACTGCCGTTTCCGAAAACCGGCATTCCGTCGACCACCCACAAAGGGTTGCTCCCGGAACTGATCGAATGATATCCTCTCACCTTGATATTTACAGCAGATCCCGGAGAACCGGAGGTCGTTGCCACCTGAACGCCGGCAGCCCTTCCCTGTAAAACATCCGTAAAAGAAGATGTAGGCACTTGTATCAACTCTTCACTGCGCACCGTTGCAATGGAGCCGATAATATCCCTTTTCTTTTTCGTTCCGTAACCGATCGCCACCACTTCCTCAATTC
>CAZOYZ010000430.1:0-3406 GCA_964584045.1 uncultured Prolixibacteraceae bacterium
TTTTGATCATAAAGTTGGATCCGCAGGCACAGGTCACCGGCTCCTGCTTAAAAAGCCGGGATCCTCCGATATGGATATAGGTACCGATCTCTTCGTCATGCAGGCGGGTGCTCAGTTCCACGTCGGCCACGGCAGCGATCGAAGCCAGAGCTTCTCCGCGAAAGCCCATGGTGCGAATGGCAAACAGGTCACTTGCCAAGCGGATCTTTGAAGTAGCATGACGCTCAAAAGCCATGCGGGCATCGGTGGCCGACATGCCGCAACCATTGTCGCTGACCTGGATCAGCGTTCGCCCTGCATCTTTGATATTGACGGTAACCTGGTTCGCTCCCGCGTCGATGGCATTTTCAACAAGCTCTTTGACCACCGACGCCGGTCGCTGGATCACTTCACCAGCAGCGATCTGGTTAGCGACCGAATCGGGAAGAAGCTGAATAAGGTCTGGCACGGAATGGGTTTAAAATTTTAGTAAAAGATAAAAGATCATACCCAGGATGACGATCAGTAAGATCAGCCTGATGGTGGATTTTTTCTGGGCATTTTCCATCGACCTGGATGCCTTCATGGAACGGCGAAACTGGCCCCGGATATTCGGTCTGTAGCGCGGATCTCCCCATTCTTTTTTCTCGGAAAGACCCAATTCACTTTTGATCCGCTCTTCGCGCTCTTTCATCGCTTCCTTATCCGGATCGTAAAAACGGTACGGAATATCAAACTTTCGCGGTTTTGGTTTATAGAAAAATTTTCCGATCATTGTCTTAACAGCTTATAAGATATACAAAACTACAAAAAGGAAGGCAGAAGATAAAATCAGAGGTAAAAACTTCAGTCTTGTTCCTGAAAGACTTGTTTATTATGATTATTAGCTGTAAATTTCTGTGTTGTTTTGAAAAATATTCATTTCGCCATGATGATCAAAACGTTTGCATCTGCAGTTCATGGTATTGACGCAACAACCATTACCATTGAAACGGATGTTTCCCAGGGCATCAAGTTTTTCCTGGTTGGGTTGCCCGACAATGCCGTGAAGGAGAGCCAGCAGCGGATTGAATCGGCCCTCCGGCTGAATGGTTTTAAATGGCCAAGGCGAAAGGTGGTTATCAATATGGCCCCGGCCGATCTGCGCAAGGAAGGCTCTGCCTATGATCTGCCGCTGGCCATAGCCGTACTGGCTGCATCCGAACAGGTTCAGTCCGGCAACCTGGAGAAATATTTGTTAATGGGCGAGCTCTCTCTTGACGGGAGTCTGCAACCCATCAAAGGAGCGCTGCCGATTGCCGTTAAAGCCCGTGAGGAAGGTTTTGAGGGATTTATCCTCCCTGCCCAAAATGCCCGTGAGGCGGCTGTGGTGGATGACCTCAAAATATATGGTGTGGAAAACATCAAACAGGTTACCGGGTTCTTTAACGGGGTGGCTGTGCCTGAACAAACCCTGGTCAACACCCGTGATGAATTTTATAAGATGCTGGATCATGCCGATGTGGATTTTTCCGATGTCAAGGGACAGGAGAATGTGAAAAGGGCGCTGGAGATTGCCGCGGCCGGTGGCCACAATGTGATCATGATTGGTCCGCCGGGTTCCGGTAAAACCATGCTGGCCAAGAGGATACCTACCATCCTGCCGCCTTTTACCCTGCACGAAGCGCTCGAAACCACGAAGATCCATTCGGTAGCCGGTAAGATCGGGAAAAATACGTCCCTGATGACCGAGCGGCCTTTCCGGGCGCCCCATCATACCATCTCCAACGTCGCGTTGGTTGGCGGAGGCTCCTTTCCTCAGCCCGGTGAAATTTCCCTGGCCCATAACGGTGTCCTTTTTTTGGATGAGCTGCCCGAATTTAACCGGAGCGCGCTTGAAGTCATGAGGCAACCTTTGGAAGACCGGCACATCATGATATCGAGGTCCCGCTTTTCGGTCGAGTACCCGGCAAGCCTGATGCTGATCGCCTCCATGAATCCATGTCCGTGCGGTTATTATAATCATCCGGCAAAGGAATGTGTGTGCGCACCGGGGGCGGTTGCGAAATACCTCAACAAGATCTCAGGTCCGCTGCTCGACCGCATTGATATTCATCTGGAAGTGGTGCCGGTGCCTTTTAATAAGCTGGCGGAACTGAAGGCCGCAGAAACCAGCAGGACCATCCGCGAGCGGGTGATCCTTGCACGCCATATCCAGTCGAAGCGCTACCGGAATATGCCGGGCATCTTTTGCAATGCACAGATGACCTCCCGCCAGGTCAGGGAGTACGTGGATCCGGATCATGCGGGCAATATGCTGCTGAAAAATGCGATGGAGAAGCTGGGGCTTTCAGCCCGGGCTTATGACCGCATCCTGAAAGTGGCCCGTACGATCGCCGACCTGGAGAACGCAGGGAATGTGCAAGCCCATCATCTTGCCGAAGCGATCCAGTACCGCAGCCTTGACCGTGAAAGCTGGGGCGCCTGAGCTCCTGCAAAGAGGAACAGGAACAGTTTTTTATGTTGGGGGAAAAAATGAACACGAATAATGTCAACAATGAAGAGAATAACAAAAATAATCAGTCAATGACCATGAAGCGAACCATGCAAATTATTGCCGGCGTATTCGCCGTTTTATCCCTGGTCTCTTGCCGTCGTGCAGAGAAACAGTCAGAACTGCCCGATCCGGCCTACAGCCAATATGTCAGCAGCTTTACCACCGGCAAGATTTCATGCCGGGGGCCCATTCAGGTGGAACTGGCGCAGGAACCAAAACCGGCCGGCATACAGGGAGCGGATGTTCCCGGGAAAGTCATTTCTCTTGAACCCAACGTGAAAGGAAAGGTGCAATGGGTTAATTCACGGACGCTGGCTTTCATCCCGGAAGAGAAAATGAAGGCGGGAAAATCGTACACGGTCACCGTTGCGTTGGATCAGTTCATGGATGTTCCGAAGAAATTCGCGCGCATGAAGTTTCCGGTCAGCATCATTTCACAATCGTTTCATGTCGGTGACCTGGCGGTCAGAGCGTACGGGTACGCGACAAATAAGGACCAGTATCTCACCGGGACCTTATATACTGCAGATTATGCAGACCATAAAACAGTGGAGCAGGTGGTCACGGTGAAGGACCAAAACCGGAGCCTGCTGCTGACCTGGGAGCACGACGCTTCGGGAACAAGGCATGTCTTCAGGGCAGATAGTCTCGTGCGGGGAGATCAGGCCCGTGAACTGATCGTGGCCTGGGACGGTAAATCGCTCGGGGAAGATAAGGAAGGTAAGGAAAAAACAGAATTACCGGCATGGGGCGATTTTAAGGTGATAAACCTTCAGGTTATTCAGCAGCCCGAACAGGTACTGGTGATCCGCTTTTCTGATCCGTTACTGCCTGATCAGGATCTGAATGGCCTGATCACCATCGACGGATCGGGCGAATACCGTTATCAGG
>CAZOYZ010000430.1:3506-4860 GCA_964584045.1 uncultured Prolixibacteraceae bacterium
GAAGATGAAGGTAATCTGAAACAGGTTGGACGTCTGCTTCTTCATAAAAGGATCGACCTGAATGTCAGTTCCTTCTCTGACTTGAAGACCTGGAATACCTACCGTATCGACCTGGCGCGGATGATAGATATCGAACCGGGAGCCATCTACCGGATCCAGCTTCGCTTTAAAAAGGAGTTCTCCGTGTATGGAAAAGAAACCGCCGGAGAGGCGGACAGCATTTCCTTCATCGATCAGGTGGAAGCGATGCAGGCGCTGGAGCGGGAAAAGGAATCATGGGACAGGCCCGGCTGGTATTCGGACTATGATTACCCGGACGATTTCGACTGGGATAAGCGGAATGATCCCAATGATGTTTCCTATTTTTATTCAGAGCGGTTCCCGTCCCGCAATTTATTTGCCACAAACCTGGCCATTATCGCGAAAGGGGGCAATAATCTGGCCATGAAGTTTGTGGTCACCAATCTGAAGACGGCAGAACCGGAGGAAGCGGTTACCCTCAAAATATACGATTTTCAGAGACAGTTGCTGGAGACCCTCGTTACCGGAAGCAACGGACTGGCTGAAGTCCGGTTAAAGAACAAGCCTTTTTTACTGGTTGCTGAAAAGGACGGGCAGATGGCCTATCTGAAGCTCGACGACGGTTCTTCGCTGTCGTTGAGCAATTTTGATGTATCGGGCGAAGTGGTTCAAAAAGGAATAAAGGGATTCGTGTACGGAGAAAGGGGGGTTTGGCGGCCGGGAGACCGGATCTATCTGACCTTCATTTTGGAAGACGGGCAGGATCAGGTACCCGCAGACCATCCGGTGATCCTTGAACTGATCGATCCGCGCGGACAAACCGTCAGCCGTCAGGTCCAGACAGCGGGGGCAGACGGATTCTACTGCTTCACCGCCGAGACTGCGCCCGATGCCCCGACCGGCAACTGGAATGCGCGGATCAAACTGGGGGGACAGGCTTTTTCAAAGAGGATCAAGGTGGAGACGATCAAGCCGAACCGGCTGAAGATCGACCTTCAGTTGGGGAAGGATGACAGGATCCTGACAAAGGGGCCGGTGCAGGGCGAATTAAAGGCAAGCTGGTTGCACGGGGGAATTGCGAAGAATCTGAAGGCAAGGATCGCCGTCAACTTTTCACCATCGCGCACGGCGTTTAAAAATTACCCCAATTACGTGTTCGACGACCCTGCACGGGAATTTTCGGTTCAGGAACAGCAGGTCTTCGACGGCCGCATCAGCGACCAGGGAGTGACAGCGCTTGATTTTGAGATGCCGGAAATCCCTTCCGCTCCCGGAATACTGAATGCGCATTTTACCACGCGCGTATTCGAGGAGACCGGCGATTTCAGTATCG
>CAZOYZ010000431.1:0-4856 GCA_964584045.1 uncultured Prolixibacteraceae bacterium
CCAGTTCTCCGACATTTAAGAAACGGTCATTTTCCCGGTCATACCGGCACACGCCTTTCCAGTTCGTTCCCACCCAGATTTGTTTCTTTGAATCTTCGTAAATGGTACGAATGTCGTACGCGTAATCGTCTTTTGCATAAGCCGGGATTTTGTTGTACACCTTGATTTTTCCTGTGGCCGGTTCGATCCGGTTGATGCCGCCCCGGTAAGTTCCGAACCATAGTTTTCCGTCCGAGCCGGTGAGGGCGCAGAGAATGGCATTGTCACTTAATCCGCCGCCATCGGGATGGTGTTTGATTCGCTTCAGGATACCTTGCCGGGGGTTCCAGACGTCGATTCCGCCGCCGTCGGTTCCCAGCCAGAGATTGCCGTCCCTGGCCTGGGTAATTCCCCAGATCTTCTGGTGAGAAGGACTTTCCGGATGCCCGGGATCATATTTCAGCCTGTGGATCTTATTGCGGTATTCATTTACAAAATGTAATCCTCCGCTGTAGGTACCCAGCCAAAAGTTCCCTGACCGATCCCGGAAAATCTTGTTGATACACCGGTTGGTCAGGCTGCCTTCCGATGTTCCGGTCTGGTATTTCACGGCCGGTGCCTGTTCGCCATCACGCATGATGTCGGCGATTGCTGCGATGCTCAGGCCGTTTTCACGTGTTCCGATCCACAGGTTATCCCGGTCGTCGATAAACAGTGATAGTACCTCCCGGTCGGGAAGAAGCGTACTTTGCTGCGGATGGTAGCGGAAATGCTGCGTTTTTCCGTTCGTGAGGTCGTGCAGGATGACACCGTCGGAGGTACCTGCCCACAGCCTGTTTGCATGATCGATCAGAATGGAAAAGGTTTCAGCATGTGATGAGGCAGCGATTTTTTCGACGCCGGCAATGCTCTGCTCATCGTCCGATAATGTTATTTTAAACAGGCCTTCATGTTTTTTCCCAACGTAGAGACTGCTGTTGTGCCAGGCAATTGCCTCGAGACTGGCGGCAATTTCGGGAAAATGATGTTGGGCGTCGAGCAGCCGGATTACCGAATCGTTTTGGGATTTGATTAACAGCCCATGCCTCACGGAAGTGACAAACACATTTTCTTTGGGTGAAATGGCGATCTGGTAAACAGCGCCCAGATCGATGGGCTGGTCGCCTGTTCTTTGCGGATGATAATGCGTAAAACGGCCGTTACGAACATTTAGTTTGTCGAGTGAAGTGTAATTCAGTACCCAGGGATTTCCTTCGCGGTCAAGATGCATATCGACCACATAATTGAACGACAGGGAAGCGGGATCGTTCGGAATGTTGCGGAAAATCTGGTAATTCTGTCCGTCGTAACGGAACAGCCCGTCATTGGAGCCGAACCACAGAAAGCCGATCGAATCCTGGTCAATACACCTGATTACGCTGTTGGGAAGCTTGTCCTGCGTGGAGATTACTTCAAAGTAAAGCGAGCGGATATCGGGCTGCGAGGGCGAGCCCGGCGCGTAAATCGCCAACCCAACGAGAAGTAAGGAGATTAGAAAGGTTTTATTCCGCTTATGCAGGTTCATTCGTTCCCGGTTTGTCTTTTCAAAAATAGGAGATAAAATGGTAAATCCATCTGCAGATGCAAACCGTGAAGGGAGGCTGACGGTTCAATTACAGGGGTGAAATTGGTCAAAAATATGAATATCAGCTCGGAATACTGAAAGAAACCATAAATTTGATCCTGATTGCTAAACAACATTTCAGGACTAGCTTATGAACGATACAATATTAAAGCAAAGCGGCGCAAATTTCTACGGTTTTGAGAGTATTGATCATTTGGGGAAACATCGCTATCATCCGATGGTATTAAGAGGCAGCGGTGACTTGATGCTCACTAAAGATGAGGTTTGTTTTAATCAGTGGATTACCCAAAAAGAATATCACATTCCCCTCGACAAAATCACTCGGGTTGAAATAAAAACATGGCATAATTTGAAAATGAAATGGCCGGGAAAGGTGTTGCGCATTTATTTTAAAGAAGGAGAGGGTACCAAAATCTTCGGAATCGCGCTTGGAGGAATGCCAGGCATTACCAAAGGTTTGCATGATGATGTTTATTTATGGAAGGAAAAAATCGAATCAATGTGCAGAGATGTTTGATTTGGATATGCAAATGGTGCTATTGATGACAAAAAAGCTTAAGGAAACACATTGAAAAAATTGTATGCGAGGTGCTGGTTTCGTAAATTTGGACGTTAATGCATGAATACAGTAGGTTGATTATCAGCTGGAAACAAAACCAGTCACAAGAAGGATGGAAAACAAAATAGAAATATTTGTAACAGCCGACAATAAAACCGAAATAAAGGTACAGTTTGATGCAGACACGGTTTGGCTTAACCAGTCTCAAATGGCCGAATTATTTGACCGTGACAGGTCAGTAATAACGAGGCACATCTCCAATATTTTTAAAGAAAGAGAATTAGAGAAAAAAGTGGTGAGTGCAAAATTTGCACATACCACTCAACATGGCGCTATTAAAGGGAAAGAACAACTAATCGTTAGCATACTTAACAGAAACAGATCATGACCCGTCAGCATCGGCGTTGATTACAATGGCATTTTCAAACTGCAGGAAATTCATACTTGTTTCCTGAATATAACGTTATTCAGGTATGGCAAGTAAAAATCAAAAAAGCAGAAAAAAATGAGAAAAGAAGTACAATACATCAATCCGGACGGACTTTCAAAAAATCCTGCTTTTTCACAAGTTGTGACGACACAAGGAAAAGGAAAGACCATTTACATCGGCGGACAAAACGCAGTAAATGCGCAGAGAGAAATAGTTGGCAGCGGAGATATTGCTGAGCAGACAGAACAGGTAATGAAGAACTTACAAACCGCTCTTTCGGCCGGCGGAGCGACGTTTGAGAACCTCATTAAGCTATCCATATACATTGTTCAGGGACAAGACTTATATCGTGGTTTCCAGGCCTCACAGAAGTATTTGGGTAATCTGGAAAATCCGCCGGCTATTACAGGTCTTTTTGTTGCAGCATTGGCACACCCTGATTATTTGGTTGAAATAGAAGCTATTGCATTTGTTCCTAAGGAATAGAAATGCAACAGAAGCAAATTGATCTGGAATCACCAACCATAAAATCGGCTACAGGGGATGCGATTACGTCATATTTAACCCGAAGCTGATTCAGAAAAAACGTTTCTCTTATATTTCCCGTATTTGCATGATTGTTTGCTAAGCTGTAAATCAGATTGGTATTATCAAGACAGATCTTTTCTATTTTACCTAAGCCCCTTATTCCTCCGGTAGAATCTCTCAACTGCGCGATCATAGTTAATTTTGCACTTATTGAGTGCGTATTTGTATAGAAATTGCACTATGGGAGTGCATACCTAAGAAAAAGACGGGCGTATTGAATCGCTTGGGCTTGGTTGCAAGAGACTATTGCGTACTTTTTTTGGATCGATAAATAAAAAACGATAATAATATATTGATTTACGATAAATATTATATCTTTGCAAAGATAAGTGTAGGATTAAAATGTAATGGTAAAATCAATTATGAAACGAATTTCAACCGTATTTCTTCAGGTAATCATTGTCCTGATCGGCATCGGTACCCTGGCCCTTTTGCTATGGGAACCCCACCTTGAGGGCAGAAATGTAAACGCGACGCTCTTTGAAATCTATTTCAAAGATCCGTTTCTGGCATATGCATATCTCGGATCGATTTCTTTCTTTGTGATGTTGTTCCAGGCATTTAAGCTGTTAGGTTACGTGGGACAGAACAACGTATTCTCATCAAATGCGGTGAGAGCTTTACGGATCATCAAATACTGTGCGATCGTCCTTGTGGCTTTTATTGCAGGAGCAGAGGCATTCTTTTTTATCTTTCAGCGAGGCAAGGAGGATATTGCCGGAGGTGTAATGATGGGCCTTTTTATGATTTTTGTCTCTGTTGTGATTGGTACCGCTGCAGCAGTGTCTGAAAGAGTGTTACAAAATGGTGTGGATTTAAAGTCGGAGAATGACTTAACAATTTAAACAGGAATACCTTGGCAATTATAATCAACATAGACGTGATGCTTGCAAAGCGAAAGATGAGCGTCACGGAGCTTACGGAGAAAGTTGGCATAACGATGGCTAATATTTCAATCCTGAAAAACGGAAAAGCAAAGGCAATCCGCCTGTCAACCCTGGAGGCCATTTGCAAGGCTTTGGATTGTCAGCCCGGTGATATTATCGAATACAAAGCTGAACCGTCTAAAGATGCTTTGATAACGAGCCAGGATACTGACCGCATAAGTTAAAGACGGCGCCGGTAGCTTTGGTCGGTACGGGGGCGGTAATAAATAAAAAGGGGAGTGTGACAGAATTCCGGGAAGAAAGTTTCAGGGGAAAAAAAGAAATGTGGCGATTTGAACCTGCAGTGGCTGCCGGGGCCAAGCCGTCGCAAAATTTATACAGATAATTTGCAGAAAATCACCCGCAGCCGGGCAGGCCCGGTAAAGTTTCAGATCAGAAAGAGTTGCGAAGGTTCTGACAGGAGGAATTCTTCCAGCGGTATCCCGTCGGTTCCAACTGTAAGTAATAAACATAGTTTCAGTGGGTGTATTTTCCCCCAAAGGTCATAATAGTTAAACCTACAGACGATCCAGGAAATCCATAAAGGGGGCTACACTTTTTTCTGTCCATTCCTTTGAAGCGTTTAACTCGGGCATAAAAAGCAAAGAATGGCCTGTAATCGGCTTTTACATACTTGAAGATCAGCTCAAAAGGCCGGGGCAGTTCCTCCAGGGTGTATTTATCTTATTTTCTGGATCGCTTCATCGGAAATATCATTGAGACTTTCCTTTTGTATTCGATGTAATCGTT
>CAZOYZ010000432.1:0-4848 GCA_964584045.1 uncultured Prolixibacteraceae bacterium
AGATCGCGATCTTCAACGCGGAGGAGGAGTTAACTTCAGCCTTTTCCGGGCAGCAAAACAAAACGATAACCGGTAAATTAACCAATATAAACAACGAGCCCCTTCCGGGAGTGACTGTACGCTTAAAGGGGACCACCGACGGGACCATCACTGACATTGAGGGAAATTATGTCCTGAAAAACGTTCCCGCTGATGCGACACTGGTATTTTCTTTTGTGGGGATGAAGACCCAGGAAGTAAAAGTAGCCGGAAAGACCAGTGTGAATGTTATGCTGGAAGAGGAAATCCTTGGTATTGAAGAAGTTGTCGCCATTGGTTACGGTACGCAATTAAGAGGGAATGTTACGACTTCCATTTCCAAGCTTGACACTGAAGTTTTGGAAAACATTCCGTATGCAAACCCGGCATCAGCCTTGCAAGGCACTATCGCCGGCGTGAGGGTGCAATCTTTGTCAGGCCAGCCCGGAGATGCTCCGCGGGTCATTGTTCGTGGAGGGACATCAATTGATGATCCGGATAGTGCAGAACCTTTATATCTGATAGATGGAGTCATCAAGCCCAATATGTATGGGATCAATGCAGAAGATATAGAATCTGTCCAGATACTGAAAGATGCTGCTTCCACGGCCATTTATGGAGCCAGGGGTTCTAACGGCGTAGTCCTTGTTACCACTAAATCTGGGAAAGCGGGCAGGAACCAGATCACTTATAATTATGATATTACTTTTTCTGATGCCGCAGCAAAATTACCTCTCCTGGGAGCAAGAGATTTTATTTACTATCAGAGGATGGGAATAAAAGCCAGTGCCGAAAGGACACCGTCACAACTGGCTTTGCTTTCCGCTGCAAGCGCCGGCGGTACCGGAAATAATCTCACAAATAAAACTTATTATACAACGCAGTACCTGACATCTGAAAATGAATATAAACTGGGTGAAGGATGGGAAAGCATGACAGACCCGATCGATCCTTCAAAAACGATCATATTTAAAGAGACCGATTTCCAGGATATTCTCTTCAGAACAGGGATTTCTCATAACCATTATCTTTCAGCATCAGGCGGTACAGAAAACGCCACGCTGAGTATGGGTGTAGGATATCTTACGGAAGAAGGGATCGCGATAGGAACAGACTTTGAGCGTTTATCCTTAAACCTGAACGGCGATCTGAAAATAAGCGATCATTTAAAGACCTTTGGACGTTTGATGTATATTTATTCGTCGGATAATACGATGCCTGCCGGTGAAGCTTCCATGTTTGGAAGATCCGTATCGCTTCCTTCCACTGCCAAGTATAAATTTGAAGACGGGACCCTTGCCCCCGGCGATAGGGAAACGATGGTAAACCCGGCATACAAAATAGATTATGAGGTCGCCGATAATTCCCGTTCTGACTTGATGATCACATTTGGAGCAGAGTGGAACCTATTACCCGACCTGACCTTCCAGCCGCAGGTTTCCCTTAATGTGATCAGTAACGACGGGAGGACCTTCAGAAAAAAATATATTGACAGGGGCAATACCATTGATTCCCGTAAGGCTTCAGGTGCATATGATAAAAGCTTTCAGAAACAAGCCGATGCCGTTTTTTCTTATAACAAAGTGTTTCATAAAATGCACCATGTCGAAGCAAAAGCAGGTTTTTCTTACTTTGCGACGAAATACAATGATTTGTCGGCAACAGGGCAGGGAGCGGCGTCTGATTACATTGTAACCTTGAATGCCGCCGCAGAGCCCCTTACCGTTGGTGGTTCTGAGTCTGAGTTCCGCCTGATCGGGTACTTTGGGAGGATTAACTATGATTTCAACAAACGATATCTTGTCAGTATCAATGCAAGATATGACGGTGCCTCCAATCTCGGGAATTCAAATAAATGGGGATTCTTTCCCGGTGTGTCCCTAGGATGGAATTTACACAATGAAAAATTCTGGAATTTTTTACCTGAGAACCTGATCCGGCTGAAATTAAGAGGGAGTTACGGGGTCAATGGTAACATTGGCAACCTCGGGAATTACCAGGCACAGGGTACCTATGCGGTAGGATCGAAATATGCAGGGAATGCGGCCGTACAAAATACCGTACTGGAAAATCAGGAACTCCAGTGGGAAGAATCCAGAACCTTGAACTTCGGAATGGACGTAGGATTATTTCAAAACAGGATACGCATGATTCTGGACGGCTACCGAAGGGTAACAGACAATTTATTAACTGATTTGGCTCTGCCTTTATCTACCGGTTTTTCAAGTATCCTGACAAATTACGGGAGCCTTGAAAACAAGGGGATTGAACTGGAGCTGTCAGCCCGGGTTCTTCCGGATCATTCTCCTGTCCAGTGGAATGTGACGTTTAATGCGGCGAGAGTTAAAAATAAGATTACTGAACTTCCTGAAAATGGTGTTGAGAACAACCGGGTAGGGGGACAATATATCTGGGATTCAAAAACAGGCGACTATGCCTGGAAGGGAGGCTTGCAGGAAGGACATACGATGGGTGACATGTTCGCGTATAAACATCTTGGTATTTATTCTACTGACGAGGAGGCTGCTTCAGGTACTAAAGATGATCTGATCCCCGGAACGAATAAAACAAAAAAGGGTGGTGATGTGATTTTTCTGGATGCGGATGACAATGGTGTTGTGAATACTTACGACCGGGTGTATGTCGGGAATCCGTATCCGGACTGGACCGGAGGATTTTCATCTACATTTACATACAAGAATATTTCACTTTATGCGCGATTGGATTATGCAGCAGGGCATATCATAGAAAACTACACGAGAATTGCCCTGTTATGCCAAAGCGCAGGATTTAGCGGGTTGCGTGCTGATCTGTTAAGATCGTGGAAGGCGCAGGGGGATGTGACAGATATACCCAGGTTTGCTTATGCTGACCAGCAATTTCGCAATAACTACCGGATAACAACCGGAATGACCTCATATGCCTATGAAAAGGGTGATTATCTGGCTTTACGGGAAGTCACCCTGGCCTATCAGTTACCCCAAAAACTTCTTGAAAGAATTAAATTGAGAAGTCTGAGATTAAATCTTACAGGACGCAACCTCCATTACTTCACTGGTTACAGGGGATTGAATCCTGAATATGGTGGCAGAGATAATGGCAGATACCCTCTTCCCAGAAATATCACACTTGGTGTAAATGTCACTTTTTAAGAATACACTTAAAAACGATCATTATGAAAAAAATATATAAAATTTTGATATTCCTGTCGGTTTCAGTTTTATTATTTCCCGCCTGTACCGATCAGCTTGATCTGGAACCAATCAGTTCAATTTCTGCCGGTTCTTACTGGAAATCGGAGGAAGATGCAAAGGGAGCGATAAATGGAATGTATATAAGATTCAGAGCAGTAGCAAATGAAAATTATTTTATATGGGGCGAGTTCAGAAGCGAAACTGCAGGCAGAAGCATAGGAAGTGTTTCCACGTATTATATTTACTACGATAACATTTTAGATGCGACCAATGCCGGGCCCGATTGGAAAGGATTATATTCCGTCATTCACGACGCAAATTTGATCCTGAGCTATGTCCCCGATATCCAGTTTAATCAGGAAGCTGACAAAAATGAAATTTTAGCGCAGGCTTATGCCATGCGGGCTTTCATTTATTTCCTGATGGTACGGACATGGGGTGATCTGATCATCAATACTGAACCGACTTTGGGGTATGACCCGGAAGTGATTTATAAGGAAAGGGAACCTGAAGAAAAGGTGTTCCAGCTTATTAAAGAAGATATCGATAAAGCGATCGACCTCTTTCCTACCAATAGCTTCCCTGACGGCAGGAATCAATGGTCTCTGCCTGCGGCATACGCACTGAAAGCAGATGTCTGTTTATGGACAGGGAAAAGATTGAATGGGGGGAATCAGGATTTTACGGAAGCGTTGAATGCCCTGAATGAAATAGAAAAAGCAGATTTGCAATTACTGAATAACTTTGGTGATATTTTCGATTATCACCACAAAGGGAATAAAGAGGTTATCCTGTCGGTTTATTTTGATGAACTGGAAGGAGATCATACTGTAATAAGCAGAAGGACCTGGATTGCCTCTGACCAAATTCCGGCGGATGCCGAACCTCATATTATTGAAGCTCTTACAGGTGGTACAGGTACATCATATATTGCCCCTACTGAACTGGTTCGCAAACAATTTACGGATGATGACAGCCGTAAAAATGTTTCCTTCCTTGAAATCTATTCGCAGGGTGAATTTTACGCGTCTTTTGTCCCAAAATTTAAAGGAGAAATATTCGGGGGTGCAAGAGCTTTTAAAGATGATGTGGTGCTTTATAGGTATGGCGATATTTTACTGATGAAGGCGGAGGCGAAAAATGCGCTGGGACAAAATCCTTCTGCTGAGATCAATAAGGTTAGAGAAAGGGCTTATGGAGCAAATTTCGGCACCCATGAATTTGTGAACGGGACCAAAGAACAAAATGACGAGGCAATTCTAAAGGAAAGGCTGTTTGAGCTGGTTTATGAAGGAAAGCGCTGGTGGGATCTGGTCAGATTTGGAAAGGCATTCGAAAAAATCCCTTCACTTCATGACAGGGTCGGACAAAACTACTTGTTACTTTGGCCCATTTCATCAAATACCTTGAGCCTGGAACCGAAGGTAATGCAAAACCCCGGTTATGAATAGTTATAAAAATGTGTGTTTTAAGTAATCTTAAAAGGTTATTTCCCGGTCAAAGTCCATATTTTGGCCGGGAAATAACCAAAAAAACAATCAAAATGAGAAATACGATCAAAATACTTGTATGTTTTCTGACCACATCACTTTTACTAAGTTTTGATATGATGAGGCAGGACAGGCAACAATCCATA
>CAZOYZ010000433.1:0-1496 GCA_964584045.1 uncultured Prolixibacteraceae bacterium
ATGGATTTCATGATGGACTGGCGGATGATCGACTGTTTGAGGAACGGGCTTCCGACAGACATGGACGTCTATGATGCGGCAACATGGAGTGTGATCGGCCCCCTGAGCGAATGGTCAGTGGCCAACCGGTCGGCTGCCATCGACATCCCCGATTTTACTTCAGGAGCATGGAAAACCAATATTCCCCATGATATCTTGCTTAGAACCGGCGGAACAACAGGAGTACGCAGCTAAAATAATAATTGATAACAGGACAGAAATGAAGATTAGCGTTTTGAAAGACAAGTACGAACTGGGGCAGGAAGCAGGGAAAACTGCTGCATCCAAAATTCGTGAGGCAATCGAACAAAACAATTGCGCCAATATCATCATGGCAACAGGGATGAGTCAGTTTGAAACTTTGGAACAGCTTGTTAAGGAACAGGGTATTGACTGGGGAAAAGTAAGGATGTTCCACCTGGACGAATATATCGGACTTCCGGAAACAGCAAAGGCCAGCTTCCGAAAATATCTCAGGGAACGATTTATTGATCAGGTAGAGCCGTTGCTTGAAGTGTACCTGATCAATGGGGAAGCGTCCGATTCTCTGGAAGAATGCCGGAGGCTAGGGGAGATCATTAAAAAATACCCGGTCGATGTGGCTCTGGTCGGAATTGGCGAGAACGGCCAGATGGCCTTTAACGATCCCCCTGCCGATTTTGTAACCGAAGAACCCTACCTGGTTGTCGACCTGGATGAAAAATGCCGGAAACAGCAATTGGGAGAAGGCTGGTTCAACACTCTTGACGAAGTTCCGCAGCAGGCAATCAGTATGTCTGTTAGGCAAATCCTGAAATCAAAAAGCATCATTTGCGCCATACCCGGAAGCCGCAAAGCGCAGGCAGTAAAAGAATGCCTGGGACAACCGGGTGTGAACAACCTCCATCCCGCGAGTATCCTGCAGCAACATGCCGATTGCAGTTTTTTTCTGGATGAAGCTTCGGCTGCATCACTTGGAAGAACAAAGGCCGGTAAAACCGCATGACTATGGAGAATCGGAGTAAAGGAATACATGCTGTTGCCGTGAAAGTGGACGTCGGATCTCTTGGGAAACGGGAAACCATTATTTCCATCGGGATCATTGGATTGATGTTTTTTATTTTCGGATTTGTATCCTGGGTCAATTCGATCCTGATCCCTTATTTCAGGATCGGTTGTGAACTCACTAACTTTCAGTCCTACCTGGTAGCTTTCTCTTTTTACATTTCCTATTTCATCATGTCGGTGCCCTCTTCTTACCTGTTAAAGTCGGTAGGGTTCAAACGCGGTATGATGATGGGGTTCTGGATCATGGCGGCAGGTGCGTTCTTATTTATTCCTGCGGCTTTTACAAGGACTTATATGATTTTCCTGGCCGGGTTGTTTACCCTGGGAACGGGGCTGGCTGTTTTACAAACAGCGGCCAATCCCTATATTACTATTTTGGGACCAAAAGAACGGGCCGCTCAACGGATCAG
>CAZOYZ010000433.1:1511-4009 GCA_964584045.1 uncultured Prolixibacteraceae bacterium
TGGGGATCTGCAACAAAGGGGCCGGTATCCTGGCTCCCCTTGCCTTCGCCGCAGTCATTCTCCGTCCTACCGATAATGACTTGTTCAAACGTATCCCGCTCATGGAGGAAGCGGCCAGGTCTGTAGCTCTGGATGAACTCATCTCCAGGGTTATCCTGCCTTATACGGTTGTTGGAATAGTGTTGCTGCTCATCGGTATTTTTATCCGCTATTCCCCTCTTCCTGAAATTGACACGGAACACGAAAGCGAGGAAGTGGCAAAGGCGAATTCAGGTAAGCTGAGTGTACTTCAGTTTCCGCACCTGGTTCTGGGAGCCATTGCCATTTTTCTTCATGTGGGAACACAGGTCATTGCTATTGATACGATAATCGGATATGCAACATCCATGAACATCCAGTTACTCGAGGCCAAAGTATTCCCTTCATACACCCTGACTGCCGCCATTTGCGGATATCTGCTGGGAATAATCGCCATACCCGGACTGATCTCGCAAAAAAATATGCTGCGTGTTTGTACCTTGCTGGGCACTTTCCTGACTTTACTGATCGTTTTCACCCATGGGCCAATCGTGCTGTTGGGACATCATGCCGATATTTCCATCTGGTTTGTGGTCTGCCTGGGACTTCCCAATGCGTTAATATGGGCTGGTATCTGGCCCCTGGCGTTGGATGGATTGGGGAAATATACCAAACAAGGTTCCGGCCTGCTGATCATGGGTCTGAGCGGGAATGCCATATTACCGCTTATTTACGGAACTTTTGCCGATATGTACGATGTAAAATCAGCTTACTGGGTTTTACTTCCGTGTTATCTGTACCTGGTGTATTATGCCTTTAAAGGTCATAAAATACGCAACTGGACAATGAATGCGTTCTTAAAAGTATAAATCTGTGATGAATCCAACGTCAATAAAAATAGTTAACGGACAGGTGATTACTCCCTATCGGCTGATCCCCAACGGAAGTGTTTTAATAGAGGACGGGAAGATCGCAGCCGTTCAGGAAGGACCTATTGCGGTTGAAACAGCCCTGGAAATTGACGTGCAGGGAAAATATATTGCCCCGGGCTTTATCGATATTCATGTGCACGGAGGAGGTGGGTATGACTTCATGGACGGTGATACCGGATCATTTCTTCATGTCGCTGAAACACATGTCCGGTACGGGACTACCTCGATAATGCCGACAACACTAACCAGCACAAATGAAGATCTGACCGGAACATTGGAAAACTATGAGCAGGCGGATTCACTGAATACAAAAGGAGCTGATTTTTTAGGGCTTCATCTGGAAGGACCTTATTTTTCAATGAACCAGCGGGGAGCCCAGGACCCACGCTATATCCGTAATCCGGATCCGGCAGAGTATCGGAAAATCATATGGCAAAGCAGAGCTATCAGGCGCTGGAGTGCAGCCCCCGAACTCCCGGGGGCCATTGCGTTTGGCCGGTTCTTGAAAGAGAACGGGATCCTTGTTTCAATTGCGCATACCGATGCAATCTATGAGCAGGTGATCGACGCTTTTGAGAGCGGATTCTCTCTGGTAACCCATTTGTATTCGGGCATGTCGGGAGTAACCAGAAGGAATGCATTTCGTTACGCGGGTGTCATTGAAAGCGCTTTTCTGATCGAAGAAATGGATGTGGAAATCATTGCCGACGGGATTCACCTGCCTGCTCCGCTTCTGAAGCTTATTTACAAAATCAAGGGACCTGACCGCATAGCCCTGGTCACTGATGCCATGAGGGGGGCCGGGATGCCGGAAGGAAAAAGCATTCTTGGCGGGCTGAAGAATGGCCTTGAAGTGATTATAGAAGATGGCGTGGCCAAATTGCCTGACCGTACTTCTTTTGCCGGGAGCGTGGCAACAGCAGACCGGCTTATTCGTACTATGATTAATCTGGCAGAAGTCCCGTTAACTGATGCGGTCAGGATGCTGACAAGCACTCCGGCCCGTATATTGGGAGTTCAGAACACCAAAGGATCACTGGTACCCGGGAAAGATGCAGACATTGTTGTTTTTGACCAAAATATTGAGATCGAAAAAACAATCATAAAAGGTAATGTCGTATTCGATCAGTCTATTGAACACGAAAGGTAAATTAGTTGAGTGTCGTGTCAATGTTTCGGTAGCTTTCTGCCACTAGGCGATGTGAAAGTAAAATTTATTTTACGGAAAAATTCCGATGAAAGATCACAAGTTATTAAAAGATATATCATTAAGAATAAAACTGTTGAAATATGAAAAATTATATAAGAAACTACAATAGCTATGTTTTTTCAATTTTTATTGCGTGATTTATTTTCGAAAGCTGTTCTTCTGACCATATCATTATTGAAAGCGATTATTTCAGGTATATCATATCAGGTAACGGAACAAATCTCAAATTCACAGATAAGACAACCGGTGAGAACTATTGTGATACTGAAACAGAAACAAAATGCGCCTTAATTTCAATTGATGGGCAGGAATATGAAGTAAGCGCAATATCTTCTGAT
>CAZOYZ010000433.1:4019-4844 GCA_964584045.1 uncultured Prolixibacteraceae bacterium
CAATCAACTGAGTCTGGAATTTGGTTCTTCGGGTGTAAAAGCCGGGCTTCAGGTTATCAGTTCGGGGGACAGAGCGATCTTGAAAGTTGTATCAGTTACAGGAAATGTTGAGTCACTTACTTTTTTAAATATTCCCCTAAAATTGGAAGGACAACCCTATGAACCTTTTGCTGCATGTGCTCTCTCCATGAATCTTTTTACCCATGTCAGGCAATTACCTCCTTTACAGACCAATTTATGGGCAACGTGCTATAATAGATTCGGAATGGAAGGGGCTGAGGTGACTTTACTGGGTCTCCCACAACAAAAAATACTCCCTGTTATTCGGGATGTGATGGCACAGGCAAAGGATATCCCGTTTTCAGATGAAGGCGGTGCATGGGCTCTGATGAAAGATGAAGGTTATGGTTCCTATCTGATGAATTTTGGCACCCTGACCGAAGAGACGGCAGATGAATGGATTAAGACTTGCAAGGATCTTGGTTTTAATCAAATAGACAATCACGGGGGAGGTAGTTTTTTTGAATTAGGAACCTTTGACCTGAATAAGGAAAAGTGGCCTGACGGGTGGGATTCGTTCAGGCGGATCAATGCCAGGTTACATGAGGCAGGCATTTCTTCTATATTTCATACCTTAGCATTTTTTATAGATAAAACATCAAGATACGTAACACCTATACCGAATAAAGATCTGGGGTATGCTCGTACGTTTACACTTTCTCAACCACTGGATGTATCTGCCAATGAAATGACAGTAAAGGAGTCGACAGCAAATGTTTCGACGATAACGGGGTTTCATACAGAGAACAGTGTTACTCTCAGAAT
>CAZOYZ010000434.1:0-4799 GCA_964584045.1 uncultured Prolixibacteraceae bacterium
GTTCGTTTTTGACGCACAGATCGACCCCGTGAATAACCGCTTCGGATGCGGTTTCAGAAGCTTCCCTGATTTTATCCGGCAGGTTTTTGTTTTTGATCATTTCATTTGTATCGTGAATTCAATGCCAATGAACGTTTTATTTAAGCGAGGGCAGAGGCCAAACGGAGTTTGAGACTATGCCGAGCGTATAAAACGACTAATGTAATGAACAATTAAAGACACGGAAAATGAAACGAATGATCATCTTTGCAGCCATGACGCTGCTGGTCACATTATCGGTAACCGGATTTGCCCAGTCCAGGCTGACCGATCAGCAAAAACAGGAAATAAAAGCCCGCTATGAGGCTTACAAGAGGATGCTCAACCTGACTCCCGAACAACAACCCCAGGTGGAGAAGATCAACCAGGATTATTTTGAGGGACTCTCCAAATTACGTGAATCGTCTGAATCGCGGTTATCAAAATTCAAAAAGTTCAGGGAACTGAAATCGAAGAAGGACAAAAAGATGAAGAGCGTGCTTACTCCTGAACAATTTAAGATCTACACGGATTATCAGGAAGAAGTCAGGGATGAATTTATGAAAAACCGGCGTCAGTAAAATAAGGGAGTGCAGAGTCAGACTTACCCTGCTTGTGCCGGGTAGAAGAATATCCGTCAAGAACGAAAAATGATCCGTGAAGATGAAAAGAATACTTATTTATTCGCTGTTTTTTTACCTGGGACTGATTGCTGTTCAATGCACCAACGGGGAGGAACCGGAGGAGTTCGGATCTTACAGCTCCATCCGTGTGGATGGGAGGGAAAGAACGTATTTGCTGAATTTGCCTCCCAATTATTATGCAAGTCCCGATCGTTTTCCTTTGGTCCTTGCCCTGCATGGTTTCGGGGGAGACGCCCGCCAGTTTGAATCGGATTACCGGTTCTCCGACAAGGCGAACGAAGCGCATTTTATCGTGGTTTATCCGGAAGGGGTCAGGAGTCCGGGGCTATTCGGGTTGCGCACCTGGAACGCAGGAGGCTGTTGTGAATATGCTTCAGCGAATAATATCGATGACGTAAAATTCATCCGGGAACTGATCCGGTTTCTTGAGAAAAACTATAAGGTAAATCCCAGGCAGGTGTATGCCGCAGGAATGTCGAACGGCGGCATGATGGTATACCGGCTTGCCGCTGAGCTTTCAGATCAGCTTGCCGCGGTTGCTGTGGTCAGCGGAACGATGGTGACGTCTCGGCCTTTTAGTCCGTCGCATCCCGTTTCCGTGTTACATATGCATTCGGTGAATGATGCCGTTGTTCCTTACATGGGAGGTGAAGGGATGGGCGGTTATTATTTTCCTCCCGTCGATTCAGGGCTGAACGTCTGTGCCTCTGTTTACGAATGTACAACAGGCCCTCAGGTTCTGGTCGATGACGACAAGTATAAGCTGACCACCTGGTCGGATTGTGAAAATGACGTGACGATCGAATATTACCTCACAAAAGACGGAGGCCATGCCTGGCCGGGTGGCGAAAAGCCCAGACCCCAGGCCGATGAGCCTTCGAAGGTGATCGATGCCAACGAACTGATATGGGATTTTTTCCAAAATTATCAGTTGCCGTGACCGGTTTACGATTGACGTGGGAGCCGGATAAGAGATTCTCTTGTGCCGGAGGATTTGTTGTCCGTCTGCCTTTGAAATCCGAAATTCGTTATCTTTATCATGAATGATCGCGAATGGGAGACGAAGTTAAAGATAAAATTCTTTCGAAAACGAAGCTGATTTTGCTGAGCTCGTCGGCAATAACCATTCTGTTTTCACTGCCCAGGATTGCGGTGCTGTTCAGAATGGAACAGGCCAACCTGAACCTGGATTACCGACTCATGGATTTTTTGGCAAGAACAATTTATTGTTTTATCGTGGTGTTCCTTTTTTTTCAGATCAATCTCGCTTCGCGGAAAATCAGGATTGGACCCTTTAGTATCAATATGACTTCGATATGGCACAGAATGGTGGTGAATATCGTGCTGCTGATCCTGGTCGGCCTTTTGTTGATCCGGGTACATCTGCTTTTGTTTGATCCGGTATCGGGAGGACGGCTTTTCAGGTTTCTCTTTAACATCACGCTGATCCTGGAAGTGATCTTTACGGTCCTGATCTCGCAGATTTACCGCCAGTTTTTTCGCAACTATCAGATGAAGATGACGAATGAACAGCTCTTGAAAGCAAATGTGGAATCTTCCTATGAGGCGCTTAAAAATCAGGTCAATCCTCATTTTCTGTTTAATTCATTCAATACCTTAAGTTCGTTGATCCTCAATGATCAGAGTAAAGCGGTGGAGTATGTGAATAATATGTCTGATGTTTTTCGTTATGTTCTGGAAAGCAGCAAAAAAGACCGTGTAACTGTTGAAGAGGAAATCCGTTTTATCGCAGCATATAGTCAGATGTTGAAAGGGCGTTACGGGGAAAAACTTCAGTTTGAGATCAGGATCGCTCCCGAAAGTGAACAGTTTTTATTGCCTCCCATGGCTGTTCAGATCCTGATCGAGAACGCGGTAAAGCATAACGTGATCTCCAAAAGCAGGCATTTGCATATTTCTGTTTTTGCGGAGGGACCGGAACTGACCGTGTCGAACAATCTTCAGGAAAAGAAAGTAAAGGAACCGTCTACGGGGTTGGGTCTTTATAATTTGGACTGCCGTTGCCGGTACATGACACGGAAAGAACTTGTTGTGAAACGGACAGAAAATGATTTTTCAGTCACTATTCCATTGAAGGCCCATGAGAATATTCATTATTGAAGATGAAGAAAGCGCTGTCGGGCAATTGAAAAGTATGATCCGGCAGCTTGTTGATAAACCCGTTTTTGAAGGAGTAACCGATAACATTGAGGATGCGGTCGATTTTTTGTCTTCAGGTACCCCTTTGGATCTTATTTTTCTGGATATCCATTTGTCCGACGGGCTGGCGTTTGAGATTTTTAAGGAAGTCCGTGTCGATGTTCCGGTCATCTTTACTACCGCTTACGACGAATACGCCATCCGGGCGTTTGATCTGAACAGTATTGATTACCTTTTAAAACCGATCAGGAAGGAAAAACTGGAGAAAGCGCTGGAAAAGCTTCAACGGATCGAAAGCAGGCGCCAGTTTGTGCCGGATGAAGCTATCCTGCAAAAAATAACACGAATGGTCGGCAGGGAAGGAAGTTATAAACGTCACTTTCTTGTGCCGCATAAAGACAGGCTTATTCCGGTATCGGTCGATGAGATTGCCTGGTTTGAGATTAAAAACGGCGTCGTGGCCGGAATGAAATGGGATCACAGGAGACTGGTCATGGAAGAAAAAAGTCTGGAAGAGCTGGCCGAAATACTCGATCCCGGCCAGTTTTACAGGGCCAACCGGCAGTTTCTGATTAGCCGCAAATCGGTACAGGAAATCGAGTATTACTTTAACAGCCGTTTATTCCTCCGGCTGTTGCCCGCACCCGATGAAAAAGTGCTGATCAGCAAAGCCAGGGCCGGCCATTTTAAAGACTGGATGAACCGGCAGTAGGGCAGACTATGCATGTTGTAGTACGGGGTTTCAGGCGCTGCGCGTCTTTACCTGATCTTTGATTTGTAATCGATCAGGATCTTTGCCGATTCCAGAATTTCGATGTTTTTAACCTCAACGGTCAGCGCTTTCAGTTTGCCGTAGAAGGGACTGCTGAGGAAGTTTTCTTTTAAAAAGGGATCGATTGCCAGAGAGCTTATCCCGGCACCGGTTTTATCGGTGAAATAGAAACTAAGTTTGAAGAAATGATCCCAGACCGAGAACCAGCAGATGGTCTTCTTCTTAAACGTCAGTTTGCAAAGCCAGGCTTTTCCGTCATTATAATAACGCCACTCAAATGCCATGGATGGAAATTGATCGGCCACCCAGGAAGTGATTTCATTCCAATAGGGTTTGGTTTCACCGAGATATTTTTGCAGGACTACATCATCGGGGTATTCATTTTGATCGTTGAGCAGAGGTTTGTCCATGATTTTTTGATCAAATTTAATCTTTTTGGAGATTCAACAGCCTCATTTGTTAAAGTCGATCGCGATTAGTATTTATTTCCTGCGTTCACGAAATTACAACGTTTGTCCGCCCGAAACCTCGATGCGCTGTCCGTTAATCCAGTATGCCTCGCCGGTGCATAAGAATGCCACGACTCCCCCAATGTCATCCGGCAATCCTACGCGCCCCAGAGCGGTGAGCCCGGCGATCTGCGCATTGAGTTCTTTATTGTGCGATAGGTCAGGACTACGTCGATGCCTCTTTTTGCAAGGGCGATTGACATATTTTTCCCGAGTCCGCGACTTCCCCCTGTTACCAGAGCAATTTTGTTTTTTGTATCCATGGTTATGTATTTGATCGTATTTAAACAATTAGCTTTCAACTTTGATGAAAACAATCCTGACAGAAAGCGGGATAGTGAACAGGTAAAAACATTTTTTCGTGGAATAATGTTTAATTTCGGTGCCCGCATTGTTCGTCTATGTCTGGCGACAGCCTTCATCAAGAAAGAAAATCAGGGATTGTCCCTGATCGTACAGTTTGCAAACAGACTAAAAGATTCGTAATGATAGATTTTAACAAGACCTTTGAATCCAAACAAATTCGGCTGCGATCCTTAAGCCCGGATGATAAAAATGAATTCATTAAAATTGCAAAAGATAAAGATTTATGGATTTATTTTACAAGTGACCTGTCGGACTCAACTATTTTAAACAGTTGGAAACTTAATCAACCGGCCAGGAAATCATTGGCAGGCATAGGGGCAAAAGAAGAAG
>CAZOYZ010000435.1:0-2700 GCA_964584045.1 uncultured Prolixibacteraceae bacterium
GCTACTCACGACTTCTTCCCGTTCTTACTCACTACTCACTACTCGCTACTTCTTTCCCGTCAATAAAACAGATCCTCAAACCGCAGCCGGAGAAATTTATTGACCGCAAGATGGGTGGAAAGCCATGAGATCACCACTCCGAACAACAATACCACCGTGAAGGCGACCGCGGTCGTGCCGGTCTGTTCATCGCTGATCAGGCTCCGGAATTCCTCCCGGTACGAATTGATCAGCAAAAAGATACCTGCGTCGGCGATCAGTCCGGCCAACAGTCCGTAGCTAACGCTTTTCATCACGAACGGGCGGCGGATAAACGGCCGTGTGGCGCCAACCAGCTTCATGGTATTGATAATAAACCGCTGTGAATAAATCGAGATCCGGATGGTATTGTTGATCAGGGTAATAAAAATAAACAGGAGCAGCCCCGAGAAAACCAGGAGGATCAGGCTCACCTTCTCCACATTGTCGTTGATCACCTTCACCAGGTCGCGCTGGTAATACACTTCCTTCACCTGGGGATATTTCAGGAATTCCTTTTCCAGCAGGGCCAGACTGTCGGCCCGCATCCAGGGAGCATGCAGTTTGACGTCGACCGACGAGAACAGGGGGTTAAATCCGAGGAATCCGACAAAATCCTCACCCAGATCGTTCGCCAGTTCTTTGGCGGCCTCTTCCTTATCCACATAACTGGTAGATTTTACGAATCGCGTGGCACTCAGGCTTTTTTGCAACCGAAGGACCTCCACTTCCCTGACCTTTTCGTGCAACACCAGTGTGAAGCCCACGTTTTCGCGTACATAGTCAGACAGCCGGCGGGCATTCAGCACCAGCAAAACCATCATTCCCACCAGGAACAAAACCAGGGTGATACTGACGGTAGCCACCAGGTATGAACGGACAAGCCTGCGTCTAATCTTTGTCTGACGTTTCTTCCTCATTTGCTTTTTTCTTTCTCAATTGAACAGCGCCGGCCCCGGCCAGTGCCAGCAGGAGGATTAGTGAGCCGGCCAGGGAGATCTTGTTTCCAATCTTGTAGGATGCAGGTTCAAAACGGAATTCCACCTCATGCTCTCCCGCGGGGATGGCCAGCGCCCGCAACAGATAATTTGCGCGCACGATGCTGGTTTCTTTCCCGTCGATAAAGGCTTTCCATCCTTTGGGGTACCAGATCTCCGAAAAAACCGCCAATGGTTTTCCGCCACCCACCTTCACCTTGTATTTCAGCCGGTTTGGCTGATATTCCACCAGCGTGATGGTCGATTCACCCGCTCCCCGGGAGTCTGCCTCTTTCAGCGCTTCCGCATAGCGCTGATCCACGATCGCTTTTCCGGCAAGATCAAGGTCCTTTAACGCCGCTATTTCCTCGTTGGCATCCGCGACCAGCTGAATATCATGAACAAACCAGGCATGACCCCTGATGTGATTATTCTCCAATGGCGGGCGTTGAGGATCATAGATGATGTATTTCGTGTTAAGCATGTTGATCACCGTCGACGAGCGGAGCAGCGAATCGATGGACCCGGGGTTCCCGAATCCGCCGATCAGGTTTTGTATTTCCGGGAACAAATGGTGATCGATGACTTCCTGGTAACGTTCCATCTTGGCGCCATGATACCCTCCCAGCGAATTGTGGAACCAGGACGTGGAGCCATCGTTAAACACGCTGACCGTCAGGTTCAGCACCCTGAAATCCGGCTCCGGGTCCTCCAGGATGGCCTGATCGGCCTTTGAGGGTTTGAAAGGTTTTTCCACCTTCTGACGCGGTTCAAAATGATCGTCGTTCAGGTATTTCCTGTTCACCGGCCACAGATCGGTCAGGATCAGCGCCACCCACAATGCCAGCGCGTATCCGGCCTTCAGCTTTTGCCGTACGAACAGCCAGATGATCCCCGCCGCGAGGCTCACAAAAGCAAAACTTTTAAAGGCATCGGTGCGAAGTACCATCCGCCGGTCCGACCTCAGCGCCTCCATCAGTTCGTCCGGCCAGCCGGCCTGTACCAGCCGGGCGTCCGATGCCGCCCTGAAGTCGCCCGCCAGGCCCGGGATGATCACAAACACCAGGGCCAGGCCTCCGGCTATGTACCACGAATATTTTAATTTTTTAAGCAATTCATCCTTATTCGCCCGCGCCAGGTAAACCTCCCTCACGGCCAACACCCCCATCAGGGCCATGGCAAACTGCTGGATCACGATAATATTTTTGACATCCCTGAACTTGTCGTAACCCGGAAAGCTGTCGATCATGAAATTGCTCAGCAACGGAAAGTTCTTCCCCAGCGACAACAAAAAAGACACCACCACCACGGCAGCGATCCACCATTTGTCGGGTCCCTTTACAAGAAACAGGCCCAGGACAAACAAAAAGCATAACACGGCACCATAGTAAAACGGCGCGTTGGAAATAGGCTGGCTCCCCCAGTACAGCGGTAAGCCTGCACTGAACCGTTCGGCAGCCTCCTTACCCTGGTTCTTTTCAAAAAAACGGTATACCTCCGAATTTTCGCCAAGCGGTTCATTCATGCCTCCGCCTTTAAAACGCGAAATGAAAGCCGTCATGGCTTCTCCCGGGTCATAGCTGTAATCGAGGATATAATTTTTGTCCAGACCGCCGGTCTGGTTTTTCTGATCGAGCGTCAACTCTGATTTTCCGCGGGTGGAATACTTGCCGTATTCCCAGGTCGTGTAAAGCCTGCCAAAGTT
>CAZOYZ010000435.1:2800-4781 GCA_964584045.1 uncultured Prolixibacteraceae bacterium
GCCGCCAGCAAGGCCATATAGGTGAGCGTATGCGCCTTTGTCAGATGCCCCACCTGAATAATGATAAAAAAGAACGAAAAAAAGCCGTAAGCCAGCGCTCCTGCAAAGCTGATCCATACGTTGACCCTTAAGATCAGGCACAACACAAAGAAAAACAAGAAGTTATAAAAAACGAGGCTCACCGGGCGCGGCAGGCTGGTCATCCATCGCTGAATTTTTGCCGGAATGTCGCCTTTGTATACCGTGGAGATCAGATACGCGGGCATACCTCCAAAAGCACGATTCGTCCACAAGGCTTCTTCACCGTTCTTCTCCCGAAAATCGCGGATCTCTTTCGACATTCCCTTAAACATTTCACTATCCTGCGCGGCAAGCTGTTTTCCTTCCAGCACAGGTGCCATGTACGTCAGGCCGATGATCAGGAAAAGAACCACAGCGATCAGGTAAGGAACTAATTTATTCATCGGGATGCACTTAAATTAACTACTTTTACAGTTTAAAATGATACAAAAATAATCCAAATAAAATCAATTACTAATTTTTATGGGCATCATCGTCAAACAATCCATACAAGGGAGCATCTGGTCCTATCTGGGGGTACTTGTCGGTTTTGTCACGACCTCCTACTTGTATACCGAATATCTTACTCCTGAAATCGTTGGATTGTTTGGGTTGCTGATGGCCATCACCACACTCACCAGCCAGTTTGCCATGCTGGGCATGAGCGGCGTGACAGCCCGCCTGTTCCCTTACTTCCGCGACCCAGGCAAGGGGCATCACGGTTTTCTCTTTATCGCGGTGATGGTCCAGCTTGCAGGATTTCTGCTTTTCCTCGCCGGTTACTATATCTTCAGGGACCTCCTCATCGAAACCAACCTTGAAAAGTCACGGCTTTTCGCAGAATACGTCCACCTGCTGGTTCCCCTCACGTTCTTCATGCTGATCTTCAGCTTCCTGGACAGCTACAACCGGGTCCTGTACAACGTGGTACTGGGAACATTCCTGCAGGAATTTCTCCAGCGCGTGTTTATTTTCAGCATCGTGATCCTGTATGCGCTTAAGCTGCTTACCCTCGAACAACTCATCCTGGCCTACGCCGCGGCAGTCTCTCTCAAAAGCCTGATCATCCTGATCTGCTTATTCTTCAAAAAAGAGATCAACCTGCGTCCCGACCTTCAATTTATCGATAAAAACCTGCGGAAGGAAATTACCGGGGTGGCGCTCTTTTCCGTCCTTGGAGGAATGGGATCGCTGATCATTTTCAATATTGACAAGATCGTCGTCAACCAGATGCTCAACCTGGCAAACACCGGCGTTTACACCATCGCCTTCTATTTCGGCACCCTGGTCGTGATCCCGTCGCGCCCCCTGCTAAAGATCTCCGGAACCCTGATCGCCGACGCGTGGGCGCGGGATGACCTCGGCACCATCCGGTCGATCTACTATAAAAGCTGCATCAACCAGTTTATCATCGGCGGATTTCTCTTCCTCGGGATATGGGCCAACATCGACAATATCCTGACCATTCTTGGCGACGATTATCTCGCGTCAAAATGGGTGATCTTTTTCATCGGACTGGGTTACCTGTTCGATATGCTCACCGGAGCCAATATCCAGATCATCGCCTTTTCGAAATATTACAGGATATCCCTGCTGTTCATGGTGATCCTGATCGCGGCCGTGATCGCCTTCCTGTTCCTGTTTATCAAATTATGGGGGATCACCGGAGCTGCCCTCGCCATTGCAGGCGCCTTACTGATCAATAACCTGATGAGATACCTGTTCCTGTATGTGAAGTTCCGGCTTCAGCCTTTCAACATCCGGTTTTTATTCGTGGCTGCCTTTTTCACCGGTGTTTATCTCCTGCTGGAACTCATCCCCCCGCAGCCGCTCATCCCCGACATCCTGATCAGGGGAACGCTTATTTCACTGCTCACCGGACTGTTTTTGCTGAAAGTCCCCGTGTCGGACGACATCAAAA
>CAZOYZ010000436.1:0-1432 GCA_964584045.1 uncultured Prolixibacteraceae bacterium
TGTTGCGTGGAAACAAGAGACAGATTTTTGGAAGATATTCCCTGCCTGAAGAGCGGTCGTCCGCTTCCCAGGATCACCGGAGCGATTCCAATACGGTATTCATCAAAAAGGTCATCGTTGATAAATGTTTCGGAAAGATCGGCGCTTCCAAATACGTAGATGTCCCTGCCGCCTTGTGCTTTCAGCCTGGAAATTTCGGCAGAGGCATTTTCTTTGATCAGGGTTGAATTGTTCCAGTCAGCGGCTTTCAATGTTTTGGAAAAAACGAGTTTCGGGATTTTATTCATCAATCCGGCAATTTCTCCTTCTTCCTTCGTCCAGTAAGCGGCCATTCCTTCGTAAGTTACCCGTCCAAAAGCCAGATAGTCTGCTGAATGTAGTTGTTCGATGCTGAGTTTCTCAAGTTCTTTTCCCCAAATCACTTCGTGAAAAGATAAGTCCCAGTTTTCCTTTCCCTCAAAATACCCGTCAAGGGTGATAACATTCCACATAATTAATTTTCTCATATTACTTCCTTTAATAATTTATTATTTAAAAACCCTTTTTGGGAAAGGCATTGTTACAATACAAATTTCAGCAATAAGCCCGTAATGCCTGCTGTGTTTATGCGACAATCTCAGCGGCTAAATGCGACAATCAGCTTGTTTTCGCGTCGTCTTTGCCGGACTTTTGCTTGCCGGGAAATTTTTCTACAGAAAGAAAGGATGAGTGATGATGATGTCATCCTAAATGGAAATTGAAGGAAGCAGACTGTTAGTCACAGGTTCCTTTCGGAAATTAATCCTAAAAAAATAAAGGTTAATGAGACGGGATGAAAAAATTGTCTATATTTGTTCGTCGAAATACGAACATAGATGACTTTGCACGGCGCTATTCATGAAGAGCAAAAAAAAATGGCACGCTACGCGAAAGCAATGGGCCACCCGGTCAGAATATACGTGCTGGAACTGCTAAGCAGGCAGGCCTGCTGTTATAGCGGTGATCTCACGGAAATTTTACCCATTGCCAAATCGACCTTGTCCCAGCATTTAAAGGAACTGAAAGCTGCGGGGTTAATACAGGGCGAAATTGAGGCGCCAAAGATCAAATACTGCCTGAATAAGGGGAACTGGGCTGAAGCACAATCGTTGTTTATGAAATTTTTGAAACCATAAAAAATTTTGAATAGTTAGTTCGTTGTTATACGAACTGCGAACGCATTAACCTTTATACACCTAGGAATGAACATTAAGATTTTAGGAACAGGATGTCCCAGATGCAGGGCACTTGAACAATCGACCCGCAGTGCAGCAACTGAAATGGGTATTTCGGCCACGATTGAAAAGGTCGAAGATATCGTCAAGATCATGGGATATGGCGTTATGCATACTCCCGCTCTGGTTATCAATGAAAAAGTCGCAGTCAGCGGACGGGTGCCTTCCGTTGCTGAAAT
>CAZOYZ010000436.1:1532-4780 GCA_964584045.1 uncultured Prolixibacteraceae bacterium
ATTAGGCATTGCCGGACAGACGTTGCTGCTTATAAAAGGGGATACGAAGATCAACATCACGAATGAAGGTTTCATGTATGCGCGCAGTAATCCCGAAAAATTCAGGTCGATCATGAAGGAGAAAATTGACGGACTAATCGAGTAACAGTCTGTGGATTTCCTGAATAATATATTGGAAAACAGCACCATGCCATGGCTATCGGCACTGGTGCTGGGTTTGATGACCGCCATCAGTCCCTGTCCGCTGGCCACGAACATCACGGCAGTCGGATTTATCGGCAAAGACATTGAAAACCGGCACAGGGTGTTTTTAAACGGAGTGTTCTATACAACGGGAAGGGCTGTTAGTTATACGACAATCGCCTTGCTTATTTTTCTTGGAGCAGATCAGTTCAGATTCTCCGGGTTCTTTCAGCAATATGGTGAAAAATTCCTTGGTCCGCTACTCATTGTTATTGGTTTGTTCATGCTCGATATGATAAAAATAAAGTTTCCGGCGATGAACGGATTAACAACGAAAATGCAGCAAAAGTCAAAATGGGGATATATCGACGCGGTCCTGCTGGGAGTGGTCTTTGCGCTGGCTTTTTGTCCTTACAGCGGCGTGCTGTATTTTGGCATGCTTGTTCCGATGACAGTTGCCAGTGCGTCCGGACTTTATTTGCCGATTATTTTTGCTTTGGCCACGGGTATTCCGGTGATTGTTTTCGCCTGGATAATGGCTTACATGGTGTCAGGGATCGGGACTGTTTACAACAAAATAAAAGCATTTGAATTTTGGTTCAGAAGAATCATTGCTGTGCTGTTTGTTCTGGCAGGGATTTATTACATCATCCGGATTTATTTTTAAAAAATTTATTTGAATTGTTCGTTTAATGACGAACGGAAACGACGATATCCTACGAAAATGGAACAACGTAAAGAGCTTAAAGTCCTTGGGTGGATGCTCGTTATCTTTGCTTTTGCGTTCTTTCTTCCAATAGAAAGTGCCCGTTTTAACACGGCACTGGAAGCCGCTCTTGATCTGGTGAAATGGTATGCCCGCGAGCATGTCGTCCTCTGTCTGCTTCCTGCCTTTTTTATTGCAGGGGTGATCTCGGTATTCGTGAGCCAGGGGTCTGTATTAAAATATTTTGGGGCCAGCGCAAAAAAATGGCTTGCCTATACGGTTGCTTCAGTTTCAGGAACGATCCTCGCGGTTTGTTCCTGTACAATTTTGCCTTTATTTTCGAGTATCCACAAACGTGGTGCAGGCTTGGGTCCGGCCATTGCTTTCCTTTATTCCGGCCCGGCCATTAATATCCTGGCCATTATTCTCACCGCCCGCATTCTGGGGTTTGAGATGGGAGTTGCCCGGACTATCGGAGCCGTGGCTTTCAGTGTGGTGATCGGTTCAGCCATGTCGATCATTTACAGGAAAGAAGAAAGGGTAAAAAAGGAGCAGCAAATGAATTTCACTCTGCCTGCAGAAAAAAGGCCAGTGTGGCAGACTTCGTTTCATTTTTTCACGCTCATCCTGATCCTGGTCTTTGCCAACTGGGGTGCTCCGTCAAACGGAGATGCGGCAAGTATATGGCACTTCATATGGGCTCATAAATGGTATATTACCGGATTTTTCGGACTTTTCCTTGCCTGTTCATTGATTTATATCCTCAAAATCAAATGGCAATGGGTTTTGGGAGCTGTGATCCTTACAGCAGCTTCAGCGATTCTTTCCGCAACAGGTATTGAAAATAAAAAATTGAGCCCGCTGGTACCGATGTTGGTGGGGATCGGTTCGTTGAGCATGATCACCCTTTTCGATAAAAATGATGGTGACAACAGAGAATGGACGCTTTCATCCTGGGAATTCGCCAAACAGATCCTTCCGTTACTGGCAGCAGGCGTTGTTACGGCAGGCTTTCTGCTTGGATCGACCCATGACGGCAAAAGCATTGCCGGAATTATCCCCAATGAATGGATCACCGTATTGGTGGGAGGTAATTCCGTATTCTCCAATTTATTCGCGTCGGTTGTTGGCGCATTCATGTATTTTGCCACCCTTACCGAGGTGCCCATTCTGCAAGGATTAATCGCTTCAGGGATGGGCAAAGGACCGGCACTGGCGCTATTGCTTGCAGGGCCGTCACTTTCGCTGCCAAACATGCTGGTGCTCCGCGGTATAATGGGAACTCAAAAAACGGTGGTTTATGTATCTCTTGTCGTAGTGATGGCTACCGTTACAGGCGTCATCTACGGAAGTCTGTTTTGAGGTTGAATTTTAAATGTGGATAGGTATGAAGATCTTGATTTTATGTACCGGCAATAGTTGCCGAAGCCAGATGGCACATGGTTTTTTACAATCATTTGATAAAAATATTACCGTTTGTTCGGCCGGTACCGAGCCTGCAAGCCAGGTAAATCAGAAAGCGGTAGAGGTCATGAAAGAAGCCGGAGTTGACATCAGCGGGCATGCTCCAAAAATGGTCGACCGGTATCTGAAAGATGAATGGGACTATGTTGTTACTGTATGCGACCATGCAAACGAAACTTGTCCTGCATTTTTTGGAAAAGTAAAACACCGCCTTCATATCGGTTTTGAAGACCCGTCACATGCCACCGGAACCGATGAATTTATCCGGGGGGAGTTCCGCAGGGTTCGTGACAAGATCAGAGAGGAATTTTTTAAACTGTATGTTGAACAAATAAAACCTGAAATACAATGAAAGCAGAAGATTTAAAGGTAATTGTGAAAGACAAATACAGCGAAATCGCAAAACAATCCGGAAGCCGGTTATGCTGCGGCAGCAGTGCAGGTTGTTGTTCTACTGTCGATTATTCTGTATTTGCCGAAAGCTACCTGAAAGTAAACGGCTACAATCCTGATGCCGATCTAGGCCTGGGATGCGGCATACCTACCGAATTCGCCCGGATAAAAGAGGGCGATACGGTGATTGATCTGGGCTCCGGTGCCGGAAACGATTGTTTTGTGGCAAGGGCTTTAGTTGGTGAAACCGGCAAGGTGATCGGCGTTGACATGACCGAGGCCATGATCGAAAAGGCCAGGGCTAACGCGGCAAAGTTGAATTACACAAATGTTGGGTTCGTGTTGGGCGACATTGAGAATATGCCTGTGAGTTCATCCGCTGCCGATGTGATTGTCAGCAACTGCGTGTTAAACCTGGTACCCGACAAAGACAAGGCATTTAGCGAAATTTTCAGGGTTTTAAAGCCGGGAGGTTGCTTGTCGGTTTCCGATATCGTGCTGA
>CAZOYZ010000437.1:0-4758 GCA_964584045.1 uncultured Prolixibacteraceae bacterium
AGTTTATCGTCAGATTATCATCAAAAAAAACAGCATGAAGTTATTAATTTTTTTTACACATAGAACTCTTTATTTTTAATCGCCAGTCATCGGGTCTCCAAGGAAAGCCAAACAAGCTAATCCTGATTTTTTCCATTGATTTCATCTCAATTTGAAGGTTTCGATACTGAAAGGCCTTATGTGCATTTTCACATCCGGTAACTCCACACTTCCTTTTTTCAGGATGTCAGTTGAAACAATCCGTTTGAAAGGAAAGTATGACTTCAAATCGGCATTATGATTCTCACCTGAATAATCGAAAAGTCTGATCACGATGGAATTATCATCTTCTGCTTTTTTGATTGTCGAAACGGGCACACCAGGTTCCTTTTTGTCAGGGAACGCTGTCGGCCACTGCTCCGTTGTTGCCTCCCCAGCCATGCCCTTGTATGTGAATTATTTTCATATCTTTTTCATAAGTCTGCATTAAAACTAATAAGCCAGTTTAGAAAGAAATTCAATTTCCATTTTTTTCAGAAACAATATTTCAGCAAAAAATTGCCAATCGAATGAAACCGTTTGATTAGCCAAATGTACATGATGATCTTGGTCTAGAATATAATTTTCTGGTTTTGAAAGCAAACGTGTTTCAGCATATACCGACTCAAATTGTTTTCTTAATTCAGTGAATTCCTCCGGAAGTTGCTTAATCCTCATTAATGCAGCATACTCCTCCTCTTTATTTTGAGCTAAATCATAGGTTTCAAATGCTAATAATGCTTTCGGGGCAAATTGTGCTAATTTATTAACTTGTTCGTAAACTTCAAGTGAATATCTATTTCTAATCGCCTGAGATTTCATAATTTTTATTTTTTCTGCAATGCTATCACACCTTTTCGATAGAATTTCCGCTTCTTCTAAACGACTGGAGTATTCAGCGCTCCATTGACCTTTGTTGTTTTTATCAGGGAAATCAATAACAGCTTCACTTATGGGATTTTTAATTTTATGAAGATGATTTCGGGTATCGCCTTTTAATAAAGCGTTTTTCCAAAACGTCACAGGTTTCTCCAATTGATCAATAAAAGCAAATTCAGCTTCTGCCAATGTGCAAGAAAACTCACGTTGGCGGTAAGCAGACTTGATATCTTTTTTCACTCTTTTTTCCCCTGACCACGTATATTCAGCGAACGCAATAATTCCCCTCATATAAAGTTCAAAATGAGGAGAGTCATCATCCCACAGGGTTAAAAGAAGCCCATTAAGGTCATTATTTATAGAGGTGGTTGCAAAGGACTTAATATTATCCATATTGCTTTCTTCCTGCGGCATTAAGACCCAACGTGTTTGTCCGGCAGTAGCTCCCATAACCTGCATACCATTTTTGCGAAACCATTCCATGGCTTTGCTATTACCAAGTGCTTGTGAAGAACTGTAATTCCACCGCATATAAATACAGTTCTTGGGAAATTGATCCAGAAACTTTATTAAATTATCTTCATTCTCATCCCAAATTTTGTCCACTTCCTGTTGATTCAAATCTTTATTAAACATCGCTTCATAAACACCTGCGTACTTTAAAGGCATATCATCCCAAAAAATAGGTACCCGTCCATGTTCTTCTGCAAATTTGCAAACCTTGTTCAGCCATATCAACTGTAATTCCATCGGCGTCTTACCAGACCCCCTTCCGGTTGTATGCACTTCATCACCTCCAACATGTAAATATTTGCCATGAGGAGTTGCATCTATGGCATCCATATACAAATCAAATTGAACATCATAAGTTTTTGGATCAAGAGGATTGAAAGCCCAATCACTTGACGGGTCATCACGTAAATGTTTATAACTGTCATGTTTTAATATAAAAGAAGCGTGTCCTAATCCCTGCACCAATGGGCTGATTTCAATATTTCTCTTTTTTGCATAATTAGAAAGCTCTTTCCATTCATTTATGCTCAAAGCATCTTTTGATCCCACCTCAGGCTGGCGTTCATACCTTAATTTATCCTCCAATTCAACAATAACAGCATTCACTTTATAAGTGGCCAATTTATCCATCAATTGATAATAATATTCAGTCTTTTCACGATGATGCTTGATATCCAAATGAATTGCCCTATAAGATAGGGCTGGATAATCGAGGATACTGCACAAGGGCAGATTAACGTCCTGTTCCCTGGCGTCTTCCATCAACTGCTCCAATGACATGAAGGCATATAATAACCCAGCTTTGTCTTTTGCAATAATATTTATTTGTCCTTTAGAAATCTTAAGATTATAGCTTTCTGCTTTAGAATCCATTGATTGATCTAAACCAATAACAATATCTGCTTTCGATTTTTTTTCGGTAAGTTGAATTTTATTAAATAAACTGCTAACCTCTGGGATTTCTATATCCTGTGTGGTAAAATAATAATAAAGATCACCAGGTTTTAGCGAACTTGTGCCCGTTATTTCGAACTTCTGAGGAAGCGGCAGTAACTTGAAAACGCCTTTCTTTTCATTTTGTGAATAACAGGAAATGAGGAAGTTAAAACATAAAAAAAGGTAAAAAATTTGAAAACTTTTCATAATATTATTTTTTTAGTTGCTTTTATTTGCCCTTTTTAAAACCTGGTTGATTAAGTGCAACATCAATAAAAGCCAGGATGTTCTCAAGTGAAGTATCTCCTTCCACCGAATGAGATGGAGAAAAAATATAGCCGCCTTTGCTACCAAGTTCCAATAGTTCTATAGATTCCCTTCGCACCTCTTCAGATGTACCGAATGGCAGGGTTTTCTGCATGGAGAGTCCTCCGTAAAATGCTAATCTTCCCCGGTATCTGTTCACAAGAGCTTTTATATTCATAACTTCTGGTTGGAAAGGATTAAAACAATTGAGTCCAATGCTTATCAGATCATCAAAAAGCTCATCCACATCGCCGCATGAATGTATCATAACGTATTTCCCTCCCTGGTGTACTGTATCATACATTCTTTTTAGTTGTGGAAATATATATTCTTTCCATAAATCGTATCCCATAATCAGACCATTTTGTTGACCCCAGTCATCACCGAAAAAGACCGCATCTATATCAAATTCCAAAGCCTTTTTTATCTGTGCAATATTAAAGTCAGCAATGGCAGCAAAGAGCTTATGTACAAAATCAGGATGTGTCATAAAATCCATAAGCAAATTTTCCATTCCTCTCAGACTCCATGCCCGCTCGAATAAACTGAATCCAATCTGGAAAATGCGGAACATATCAGGTTTTGAAACAATTTTTTGTTCAATATTTTCAAAAAAACGAACATCCAGTGGATCAGGAAAAATATAATCAGATAATGATTGATCTGATATAACAGGTTCAATGGGATTTCCAATATCTTTATCGATTGAACGATCCCAAACTACACCGAATATATCCTGAAACCGGTCTTCTCCTAGATCTTCAAAATAGCCGGTATCACTACCCAATTGCAAAATATGATTGTGCAGAACAACATCAAGATCCTCTACATTGTAGTATTTCCGAAGCATCAACTCCGGTTCTTTCGTAAATTTAAAAGACCATGGCACATATGAAGGCCTTTCTCCGTCTAATACCAACTTAATTACTTCTCTCTTTTCCATTTGAACTTTTTTTAAATTTCCTACATTACCTTAGTTATTTATGTCAATACTTCGTTAAAAATATTGATAACTATTTGAAAATGAGAAAATAAGTGTTTAAAATATTTGATTAAACCACTGACAATCAGTATCTTAATTGATTTTACCACAAATCTGTTCAAGTATGATTACTAGGGGATGTTTTAATTACAGATCATTAATTATCTGAACGTTAGATAAATTATCAGTTTTTGACAAATGCAGGAAAGACTTTTTCTGCGGAGTTATCATCCTTTTGCTTTCCATCAAAAGGCGTGTCAACTTTTTACAGCTTGGCCGTTTCGGGAATTTCAAAGAACAAAGACACCGGCAACAATTTGAAAAACTTTCTCGTTTCTCGATTTCAACAAAGAACTCGCGCTTTCGCGTGGAGGCAACCGGTTTGCAATAGCATTTGACCCGAGTTACATCAACAAATCGGGCAAGAAAACGCCAGGTCTGGAATGGTACTGATCTGGTTCTACAGGACAGACCAAATGGGGACTTGAAATAGGTGGTCTTGCAGCCATTGTCTATTCCAAATCACTTAAACGAAATACCCGGTTAGTACATGTCACCTATACAAGCGATAAAGGGAAATTAACCAGCAAACTTTACTTTTGTACCGATACTCAAATGGAGGCACTTGAAATCCTGGATACTTATCGGATCATGTTTCAAATTGAATTCCTCTACCGCGACGGCAAACAGCACACCGGCCTGACCGATTCGCCGGCACGCAGCGAAAACAAGTTGAATTTTCATTTCAATGCTGCCCTGACTGCAATCAATATTGCCAAAGTGAAGCATTGGCTGAGTACACCCAAAGAGGCACGCAAGCCATTCTCTATGACCAGCATTAAAACAATGAACCACAACAGGTTACCGTTGCAGCGATTTATTGACGTATTCGGTGTTAATGCATACTCTGCTAAAAATCGAAACTATGTCAATGAACTTATATATTATGGCACTATTGCCGCTTAATTTTTTAAGGAAGTATTGTTTTTGTACTCAACAAAGAAATCACAAATTGGGCTTCAGGTCACTTCTTCTATTCCGGCAGCCGATTCAAACCTGCTGACGGGCATTCCATGGTTCGATCTGGTGCAGCTTTTTCTTTTCAAGGGCCCGATAGCAATCAG
>CAZOYZ010000438.1:0-4743 GCA_964584045.1 uncultured Prolixibacteraceae bacterium
ATGAACGGAGATAGTTTGTTTACGGTTGCCCCCAGTATTAAGATTGACGATGGAATTTTGCCTGTAAATTATGAAGACGCGGTTCTGCATACATTGAATCCAGGTGAAAAATCAGCCTATTTCAGCCGAAAAAATATTAAGACGAATGAAACCCTGTGGACGTCTGCCACGGTTGTTCTGGATAATTCGCAGGAACTCATCAAAATAAACAATACTTCTGTATCAAAAATAAATAATACCTGGATCTACAAGATTGATTACACCAGGTATTCAGGTGAGAAAAAAAGTGTGCAGGTTGAATTGGATATCAATACAGGAGCTGTTAAAAGTTGAAAATATCATTATTACTGTTACTGAGCATAAGGCTCGAAGCGAAGGGAAGAAGCAGAAATGAATTAGTCGGGAGTTCCGGATAATTTGCAGAAGTTGGTGCAGAGATATGTGCAGATTGACCGGATCGGGATAGGAACGGGTAATGACTCTGATAAACCGGAGATAAACGAAAAATCGCGAACCAACAGATAAAACTATGAATAAAAAGACAGAGAGTGCCGGGCATCCGGATACATACGGACAAACATATGTGAATATGGAACGGGAAAAAGTCAGGATCAATAAGGCTGCTTTTCCGGGGAAATACATGCAGGGTGAAAATGCGCTGCATGAATTGCCGGGCTTAGTCAGCCTGTTGGGAAAAAAAGCGCTTATCCTGGCTTCGCCGACTGCCAAAAATAAAATATTGATTCAATACAACATGGAAGGATACGGAATCGGTATTGAGGAATTCCGGGGAGAGTGCTGTGAGAAAGAATTGACACGGTTATCTGAAATGATCACTCTCCGGGGAATTGATATCCTTATCGGAATGGGAGGAGGCAAGACCATCGATACCGCGAAAATTGCTGCCGACAGGGCGGATATCCCGGTGATCATCGTTCCGACGATTGCCTCCACCGATGCGCCGTGCAGCGGATGTGCCGTGATTTACACGGAGGAAGGAGTATTCGATTCTGTTTATTATCAGAAGCTGAATCCGCAGGTGGTACTTGTCGATACGGCCATTATCGCCAATGCTCCGGTACGTTTTCTTGTTTCGGGCATGGGAGATGCCCTGGCTACCTGGTTCGAAGCCAGGTCGTGTGAACGTACTCAATCAAAAAATGAATGTGGAGGGTACAGCACATTAACCGGATTGAATCTGGCGAAACTTTGCTATGACACCCTTCTGTGTTACGGGATGGCGGCCAAATCAGCCTGTGAAAACAAGGTCGTCACGCCGGCCTTCAGTCATATTGTGGAAACCAACACGCTTTTAAGCGGGATCGGCTTTGAAAGTTCAGGACTTGCCGCGGCGCATTCCGTCCACAATGGTTTGACTGCCCTGGAGGAGACGCATTCATTCTATCATGGAGAAAAAGTGGCATTTGGCGTTTTGACAGGGCTTCACCTGACCGATGCGCTGCCTTCCGAAATGGAAACGGTATATGCTTTCTGTGAAGAAATCGGCTTACCAACCACGCTTGAGGATATCGGCATTACAGACTGCAGCAGGGAACATCTGACGCCTGCGGCGATCAAAGCCTGTGCTCCTGCAGAAGGGATCCATCATGAAGCGGGCCTGATCATGCCCGGAAAAGTGCTGAATGCCATGATTGCTGCTGATGCCATGGGAAGAGCAAGAACAAAGAATCGGAATAGCCGTTGAGTCGCAACGGGTATTCCGTTTAGAACAATGCTGATTCACGCGGTTTTTAAGGCGTTTTCGGTACGGGTCAGATAATCGTCGATCTGGCCGGTATTTTCGAAGCCGACGATCATCATATCAACAACTCCAAGACCAAGGACAAATTTCAGGGCATGGTCAATCTTCTGACTGTCGTTCTGGTAATTTCCGTCGCCAATGAGCTTCATGCCAATGACGCCTTTCCCGGATTGATGAAGTTGTGAGATCACCTTCACCACTTCTTCCGGTTCCGGTTTATCCATGGCAATGCCGTACGGATTGATGCGGACGTGGATCACGTCGACCCAGGGGGACTCAACGGCCTTTTTCATGGCTTCGAGAGAATGAACAGAAACTCCGTGTGCCCGGATAATCCCTTTGCTTTTCAGGTTTTCAAGGATATCCATCTGCCGCTTTTGGGAGTCGGTCCAGTCAGGATCGACCATACAATGGATCTGAACGGTATCCAGGTAATCCGTGTCCAGTTCCTTCCGGAAACGTTCTACGACCACATCCGCATCCGGCCTTTCCTGCTCAGGGACACCGCCGGAACGCACCCATATTTTCGAGCACAGGGTCACTTTCTCCCGGTCTACATTTTTCAGGGCCTTTCCCACGACAGGATGCGTGCCGTAAGTGTCAGCGCAGTCGAAGAACCGGATCCCCCGGTCATACGCGTGGCGGATCACCCCAACGGCAGAATCTTCGCCTCTCCGAGTGAGGGCGGATGATCTGTTTCCTGCATGTACGCCTGTTCCGATCCCGATTAAGGTTGTCCGCAGACCGGACTGCCCAAGTTTAACCGTCTGCAACGGATTGGCGGAACGTACCGGCCGGCTTGCGGCAAGTATGTGATCATGGAAAAGGAGATGCGCCGTGCCCAACGATAAGGCGGCGACAAATTTTCTGCGGTTCAATCCTCGACTTTCCATAGCAAATGTTTTAATCGGTTTAGTTTACCAACAAATTTAGCAGAAAAGAGTTGAAAAACATGAGGAAAGAATATTTAATGAAATGTTAATTTGCACGATCCGTTGTGTGCTGCAGCTTACAGTGCCCTGGCATGCCTGATTAATAGCGAAAAAAGCTTTTTATTTCTTTGTTTATCCAGGGTAATGGCCTATTTTTGATAAAAAATATCAAATTCGTTCAATTAATTCTGCAGGTAATGATCAGAAAAAAGGAAAAGACGACTTCACCGGAACTAAGGAAAAAGGTTATTTTAGAAGTGTTGAAAGACCATGATTTTATTTCCATACAGGAAATACTGGAGAAACTAAATGCTTCTGAAATCACCGTACGTCGTGATTTGCTGGATTTGGAGAAAAAAGGATTATTGATCCGGGCGCATGGGGGAGCAGTAAAGAAAGCCATGGCAGATCATCTGTTTACCTACAATAATAAAGTAAATCAGAACCGGGAAAATAAAGACTACATCTGCAGGATCGCTTCCGGTTTCATCAAACCGAACGACATTATTTTCATCGACTGCGGGTCTACGTTGTCGTTTTTGCCCAATTATCTGTCAAAGATAAGTCCGCTCACCGTGATTTCCAATTCGTTGCCAATCATATCGGAACTCATCAATTTTGATCACATCAAGTCAATCCTGATCGGGGGGGAAGTTGATAATAAACGGAGAGCGGTATACGGGCGTTCCGCAATCAATAGTATCGCCCAGTATCATGCCAATAAGGCCTTCATCGGGGCCGACGGGATTTCATTATCAAAAGGAGTGACTTCTTACGAAGAAAAAATTGCCTCTGTGACCCTTCAGATGATCGAGAATTCGGATGAGGTTTTTTTGCTTGCCGATTCATCCAAAATAGAGAAAAACTCTTTTGCAATATTTGCACCGTTAAGCGTTGTTGATTACATCATCACAGACCAGAATGCGGACCCTTCACTGGTGTCAAAATACGAGAACCACGGCGTCAGGCTTTTTTGCAATGATCTTAAATCTGTCGGAAAGGCTGTAATGCCGGAATAAAAGCGGAAATCTGTTACACCATAAACGGGTTCAGCATAAGGGTTGCCCTCTTTAGTTCAGCGGTAACACCTGGGACGGACTGATTTTATGCCGGGGTTCAAAGGTCGGTGGGTAATTGATGCGATTGTTGAAAAGAATTCTATAAAAATGATTGATTTTGATTATTTAAATGCATAAATTTGTCATATTACGATAATATTTATCAAAAATTGAAATTGTATCACATTGGAATGAATAAGAAAACTCTGATTACCTTGTGATAAAAGGGATCACGTCAGCTTATTCAGAGAATAAAAACCTTTAATCATTTAAAATGAACGGAAAAGATATTAGGATTGGAAAGTTGTTCAACAAAGGTGCCAATGCCGTCATTGTTGCTATCGATCATGGGATGTTTGACGGTCCCATCCCGGGCATGATTAACATGGAAGAAACGGCCGGAAATATTAATTCCTGTATTGACGGGGTATTGTTGAGTCCCGGCATGTTGAAACGACTTCGTCCGATCTTTAATTACAAGGGCGCTCCCATGCCCATCGTCCGGTTAAACTGGAGTTCGGTCTATTGTTTTCAATGGAATTATAACAGCGCTTATTCTGTTTTGGCGCAAACGGTCGAAGAATCGGTGGCGAACGGGGCGGAGATTGTTCTGGTTTCGCTGACCCTTCAAACCGGAAGTGAAGAAAACGACACCCGCAACGTGGAATTGTACAGTCGCCTGGTCAATGCGGCCGACAAGTTGGGTATTCCGGTGATCGGCGAGTATTTCCCGACTCATTCGGGAACCTTGTCAAACGAAGAAATGCACGAACAGGTATTTGCCAGTTGTCGGATCCTGAGTGAGTTAGGTTGCGATATGATCAAGACTTTTTACACACACGATTTCAGGAAAGTAACAGAAAGTTGTCCGGTTCCGGTATTTGGCCTCGGCGCAGAGAAAAAACCGACGCAGAAAGAGGCATTGCAACTGGCTGCCGATGAGATCAGGGATGGTGCCCGGGGTGTGGTGTTCGGCAGAAATGCCATGCAG
>CAZOYZ010000439.1:0-4738 GCA_964584045.1 uncultured Prolixibacteraceae bacterium
CCTGGTCAAAATACCCGAGCGACACGAAATACCTGACTTTATCAGTCCCCCCGCTAATATTCAGGTTGTGCTGTACCTGTCCGGCTGTCTTATCGAACATATAGGGGAACCAGTCCACATCGGGGTAGAAGACCGGGTCTTCGCCTGATTGATATTTGGCAATCGCTTCGTCAGAAAATTTAGGGGTATATCCTAAGGTCACATAGCTGTCGTTTTTTAACGCCAGGTTAAAACTTTTTGCATAATCGGAAGCATTCATACTATGCTGCATTTCGATCAGATGCGAAAAAGCCTGTTGCGCGGAATAGCTTATCTGCGGTTTGCCTGCCGTACCTCGTTTGGTCGTAATGATAATGACCCCGTTAGCTCCTCTTACGCCATATACTGCAGTCGCCGAGGCATCTTTGAGGATTGTGATGTTTTCAATTTCATTCGGGTCGATGTTGTTATAATTGTCCGATTCAATCCCGTCTACCATAATCAGCGGGTCCTGGCTGCCGGTAAAAGTGCCGATCCCGCGAATTCGTATGGTTGACTGGTCTGCACCGGGCTCGCCGCTTCGTTGTACCGCCAGAATACCCGATAAACGTCCAACCAGTGCATTGCTGATATTGGCCTGTGGCGACTGCATCAATTCGGCATTCTTCATGGACACAATCGCCCCTGTCACGGTGGCTTTTTTTTGCGTGCCGTAGCCCACGGCCACCACTTCTTCCAACCCGACAGTCATGTCTTCCAAAACGATCGAAAAACTTGTTTTCGTTCCGATGGGGATTTCAACCGGCTTATACCCGACAAAAGAAACCAATAAAATTTTGGCAGCTTCCGGAACTGCCAGGGAAAACCTGCCCTCAAAGTCTGTGACCGTCCCGGTTGTCGTACCCTTTATGATCACCGTTGCCCCGGGAATTGGTTCACCTTTTGCATCGGTTACTTTCCCGGATAGATTTTTCTTTTGGGGTTGTTCCGCCTCGCTTGGCTTGTCGGAGTTTAATTGCTGCCTCTCTTCGGGGGTAACGATAATGACCTTGTCTCTGATGACATAAGTCATATCTGAGCCCGCAAGGCAATAATTCAGGATTTCTTCCACCGTCGATTTTGAAAAATTGCAGGTCAGCGTTCCAAGTTTCTCCACATCATCGACATTGTAAACAAATGTGAATTCGCTTTGCGCTTTGATGTCTTTAAAAAGTTCTTTGATGCTGGCATTCTCCAGTTTTACATCCAGGCGGGTATTCTGTGAGTAGGTACTCGCAGACACCTGTATTAAACCCCAGCAAATGAATAACAAAGACAATCGCATAATACGTAACATTTTTCGGAATCGACCTTTAGCAGGAAATGTACAAAGGAAGGATTCCACACATTCTTTTTTTTTCATAAATTTGAATGATTTTTGTTTTAAAAATTCATTTCTGATTTTTTCAGAAATGCGGTTACTAATTCAAAGCGGGAAGTGGCCCAATACTTCCCGCTTTTCTTATTTGTTTTTTATGATCGTTGCTTTATTTCCATCGATTTCGAATTTTATTTTTCTGGTTAACTCAATAATTTTCAAAATTTCATCAAATTCACTGTACCTTCTGACATCGATACTGAACCTTAGCTCTTTCACTTCTTCGTCAGCATAGTCGACCTCGATATCATACCATCTCGAAAGATCATTAAAAATATTTTCCAGGGTATTTTCTTCAAACAGGATGCGGCCATTTTTCCAGGCAATAAACTGATTCACATTCACTTTATGGATAACCGTCTCCGTCCCGGAAATGATCGCCTGGTCATTCGGCGCCAGATTGTATTCTTTCTGATGATCTGATTCGGTTAAAGATACTTTCCCCGATACCAATGTTGTTGTTGAAGCCTTTTCATCCGGATAGGCCCTGATATTAAATGAAGTCCCGAGAACATTGACTTTTAACGCCGAAGTATGCACGATGAAGGGGCAATCTGCATTTCTCGCCACTTCAAAAAAAGCTTCTCCCTCCATGAATACCTCCCTGGTTTTACCTGAAAAGGTCACCGGATATTTAAGGACGGTTTCCGCATTCAGCCATACTTTTGTTCCGTCCGAAAGGCTTAACTGGTATTCGCCTCCCCGTGGTATTTTGATCAGGTTATACCGGATTTTTTTCGTTTCCTGTTTCTTGTCGAGGGGTTTGTAAATAAGTTGATTTTGAGTATTTTGAACGATTGTTCCGTCATATTCTTTGATCTGTTTATCTTCTTTTTCAAGGTCGATCACCGAACCATCCGCCAGTTCCAGGATGGCTTTGCTGGTTCCTGGCTGTATTTGGGACAGCATTTCAATTCCCGGTTCGACATCCGAATCATGCCGGTAAATAAAATAGATGGCCAAAAAGAGGGGAATGAACAGGGCGGCAGCATACCGTAAAAAACGTATAATTTTTTTGTTCCTCCCAATTTTAATATTCCTGACAAATGTAGTATAGGCTTTTTCTGGATCATAGCCATCCAGAATTTTTAGTCTGGCCCGGATATCTTTTCCCTTTTTCAAGGAATTAAAGAGGATGGGATTGCCGGGGTCTTCCTTTAACCAGTCATCGAGTTCCGATCTTTCATGGTCAGTCAATGACCTCTCCCTTTCTGCCAGCAGAAGATTAACAATCCGGTCTGTTTTTTTGAAGTCAATCATAAATTCAGGTTCTGCTTTAAAAACACAGTTAATTGAAAAGAGGGTGATAGCCGGTTGATTTTTTTTGAAAAAAAGTCTTTTTATGATTGGCCAGGTGAGCTATTCATTTACATTGGCCGTTTGTGCGCCCGGCAAAGTCTCAAACACCGTGTTGCCTTTGCTCTCGCTTCTGTCAAAACGTTCCTGATTTTTCCGCTCATTGATTGATCAGGATCAATTCAAAAGGGACAATAAAAATGCCAGGGCAGATGGTTCAAGTGTATCCCTCAACAAACGGTATGCTTTCAGTTTTAATGTTTTAACGGTATTTACCGAAACGCCTGTTTTATCGGCGATCTCTTTGTTGGTAAATCCTTCCATGCTTAACAGGACGACCTCTCTTCTTTCCGGGGAAAGTTTGTTGATTGCCACATAGATTTTCCTGTAAAATTCTTCTTCGATCAATAACTGTTCAATCGTTTTATCCGCTGTCTGTGAATTGGCAAGATCGTCTTCAGACGGGTCATACCCGGACCATTTTTCACGATGACGTGTTGCATTGAGGCTGGCATTTTTAACTGATAAATACAAAAAAGAGGTGAGCGCTTTCAGGGAATCAAAGGTTGAATTGCTCTTCCATGTCCTCATAAATACATCCTGGACAATGTCTTCAGCATCTTCTTTGTGCTCAAAATAGTTTGCAGAAAAGTGACAGAGAGAGGCGTATAAGTTGTCATAGAGATATTTATACCCCTCCATTTTTTTGGAATTGATTTGATCAATGATATGACTTTTAACGTTGTTCATACAGTCAATAAGTCTCTAAAAATAAGAACGAAACTTAAAAAGTCAAAATCCGTCCTAAAGATTTGCTTTCGTTGTTGAAATAAGAATAATGGGAGCAATCATTGGTTTTGCTATCATGGGCATTCCTTGCGCTTTATTGCCTTACTCCGCAGGGAAAGCGATGGCTTCAGTCTAATCACATGATTTAGCGGAAAGAGGGCCCGGACAATTACTCCGGGTTTTTTATGGACTTCGGATGACTGAATTTCAAGTGGGTTGTACTGGATTCGAACCAGTGACCCCTACCCTGTCAAGGTAATTACCAAACAAACAACAGCAAACAAAGGAAAATTAAATGTACTGAATTATTGATATTTATAGAAATAAGAGTTTGTTTATTTTCCTTTATTTTACTCTTTTTTTGTTATTGTTTGTTACTCGTTTGTTACTCGTGTCAGTTTTATTATTACCTTTGAAACCAACGATATAACAAAAGAAAATAATGGGTACACAATCACAAAGAAAGGTTAAAAAAGGCACAAAAAAGAACAATGTTACACTCCGGGAAAAAGAATTAGCCTCTGGAGACATTAGTTTATACCTTGATATTTACCGGGACAGACAGCGTTCTTATGAATTCCTGAAACTCTACATTAACACTAAAGCCCGGACACCTATTGACAAAGAACAAAACAGGGCTAACTATGAATTGGCTAACCGGATTAGAACAGACCGGGAAAATGAATTAAATAACCTTGCATTTGATTATATCCCACCCCAAAAACAGAAAGTTTTATTCTTTGAATTTGCCCAAAACTATCTGGACACCTACACAAAGAAAGATAATGCAATGGTAAAGGGTGCTATTGAAGACTTCAGACGGTTTATTAAAGAAGATTACCCAGGGATTAACCCTGAAACCCTGAAATTCAGCCAGATTGATAGGCTTATGATTGTACATTTTATCGACTTCTTACAAGATAACCATAAAGGAGAGGGGGCAAATTCATATTATAGCAGGTTTAAAAAAATATTAAACCACGCAGTAGCCAGAAACATTATATCTAAAAGTCCAGCACAAAAGAAAGAACCAGGCGACATGGAATTAACCTGTAAAAAGCCAGCCGGGTTGAGGAAACAAATATTAACAAACAATGAAATACAACTTATTGCAAAAACAGACTGTTCCCGTCCTGATATTAAAAAAGCCTTTTTGTTTTGCCTTTGTACCGGTTTAAGATTTGTTGATGTTAAAGCCCTGAAATATTCAGATATTGACTTTTCAACAGCCCGGCTAAAAATTGACCAGCAAAAAAC
>CAZOYZ010000440.1:0-4714 GCA_964584045.1 uncultured Prolixibacteraceae bacterium
CAAGCGGAACACAAACCATCTGGCCGTAAAAATGCCTGATTACATTGGAGATGTGTTACCTTTTCGATATGTCGAAATTGAAGGATATTCGCGAAAGGTGGATGCACATCATATTGTGCGTTCCGAAGTGAATTATCCGTTTGATGATTATGCCTCGTATTTCAACAGTTCCGATTCTGTATTAAATGCGGTCTGGGAACTTTGCAAATACAGTGTCAAGGCGGTATCGTTTGCCGGTATCTACATGGATGGTGACAGGGAGCGGATTCCTTATGAGGCCGATGCACACGTCAACCAACTTAGCCATTATTGTGTTGACAAAGAATACAGCATGGCCCGGCGCTCGCTCGAGTACCTGATCTTCCACGGGACCTGGTTTACTGACTGTATTCTGCAAACAGTACCGATGGCTCATAATGATTATCTGTTTACGGGTGATATCCGGTCTGCTAAACACCATTATGCCGAATTAAAAGCAAAATTATTATTACCGCTGCGGGAGCGTAACGGATTAATAAGTACCAGAACCGGCAAGCAGTCCGAAGTGCTGATGAAAAGTATCCATGCCTTGCGGAATTCTATGAGCGATCTGGTCGACTGGCCTCATTCAAAGAGTTTTGGTCAGGCCGGAAAAGGAGAGACCGATGGCTTTGTATTTACCACCTACAATACGGTTGTGAATGCATTGCATTATAAGGCATTATGTGATATGTTCCTGTTAGCCGGGGCATTGGAAAATCATGCAGACGCAGCCTATTTCCGCGAGAGAGCTGCCGAGACGAAAAAGGCATTCCAGTCCTTGCTCTGGGACAAAGCCAGAAAGATCTTCCGCGATGGGATTGATACTGACCATGCGTCGTTGCATTCGAATATGATGGCCTTGGCTTTTGGCCTGGTTCCGGAAAAATACGAGACTGATGTGATGAAGTTTATCCGCTCCAGAGGCATGGCCTGCGGACCATACAGCACGTTGTTTCTGATGGATGCCATCTATCACGTTGGCGACGCTGACTATGGATTGTCATTGCTGACCTCTCAGGATGAACGGAGTTGGTACAACATGATCAGGACGGGATCCACCATTACGATGGAGGCATGGGATAACAAGTACAAGTCAAATCTGGACTGGAATCACGGATGGGGAACGGTACCGGCAAGTGCAATTCCCCGTAAATTGATGGGAATAGAACCTCTTGAACCGGGCTTTAAAAAGATTCGCATCAAACCGCAGCCGTCCGGGCTGCAGAGGGCTGAAATAAAGTTCCCGACTATCCGGGGCGATCTGCAAATGTCGTTCGAGAATAAGCCCGGGCAATCCTTCGTTCTCAACCTGAAGCTCCCCGGGAATACCACTTCTGACATTTATCTGCCATACTGGTCTCGATCGCAGAAGGTCATGCTAAACGGACATCCGATTAAGTATCGAGCCAAAAGGGGATTTGCAGTGATTGAGAATATCGGCTCGGGCGTGTTTTCATTTGAGGTAACAAAATAGAAAAAAGGCGTGCCATGCTATTCACGGTTCTTCATGATCCGAATACACGGCTTCGCCAGATGAATTAGAATGAAATGATTTAAATCGATCGCAGTGAATAAGTCAATTTGGTTTTTGCTGATAGGAATACTCCTGGTTCCGGGTTCAGTCCTGCACGCACAGGAGTCGCCTTTATTTGCCGGATTAAACGATTCGCTGACTCGTTCAACAAGCCTGACCCGCAGATATTTAACTGCTCAGCGCGTGGTATGGGTTTCCGATTCCATTGGCGAGAAGGTGAAGAATGTAAGCGCAATACTTCGTCCGGGAAATGGTCAGTCCGACTTGAACAAAGGCAAATACCTGACCTTGATTGGCGATGAAAGATGTAACCCGGGATTAATTCTTGATTTTGGCCGTGAAATTCAGGGTGGGATACAGATCATTACCACAGGTCACAACAAAAAAGGACAAAGGAAAGTCCGTATCCGGTTTGGCGAATCCGTTGCAGAAACCATGAGTGATGTCTGTGAAAATGGAGCCACAAACGACCACGCCATGCGCGATTTTGAGATCCGGTTGCCCTGGCTCGGCAGCATTGAGGTTGGTAATTCCGGCTTTCGCTTTGTTCGTATTGATCTTCTTTCGGAAGGAGAACAACTAGAGATAAAAGAAATCAGTGCGGTTTCTTTATGCAGGGATATTCCTTATCTTGGATCATTTCGAAGTAATGATCAGCGGCTAAATGAGATTTGGATGACCGGCGCCTATACCGTTCACCTGAACATGCAGGATTACCTTTGGGACGGAATCAAGCGGGATCGTTTGGTTTGGGTGGGTGATATGCACCCGGAAGTGATGACCATCAACGCCGTTTTCGGGTACAATGAGGTTGTCCCCAGGAGTCTGGACCTGGCTCGGAACCTTACACCCTTACCGAACTGGATGAACGGAATTAGTTCGTATTCAATGTGGTGGTTGCTGATTCATCGCGACTGGTTCTATTATCAGGGCGATATTGATTATCTGAAGCAGCAAAAGGATTACCTCATTTCTTTATTACAACATTTGTCTGCTCAAATAGGCGTAAACGGAGAAGAGAAGCTTGACGGACGCTTTCTCGATTGGCCCTCTAAAGAGAATGACAATGCCATTCATGCCGGATTGCAATCATTGATGATGATGACTTTTAATGCCGGATCAGAATTGTGCAGGGTCTTGGGCGAACAGGAGGCTGTCAGGCTTTGTCTGTCGTCTGTTGAAAAACTGAAACAGACCGTTCCTGGGATGGCCGGGTCAAAACAGGCCGCTGCTCTTCTGGCGATGTCGGGTTTGATTTCTCCGGAAAAGGCAAATGATGAGATATTGTCCAGGGATGGCGTCCACAAAATGTCCACCTTTTATGGCTATTACATGCTCAAGGCCAGGGCAATGGCAGGCGATTATAAGGGAGCCATTGATAATATTCGAGAATACTGGGGCGCCATGCTTGACCTGGGAGCGACCACTTTCTGGGAAGATTTTGATATCGAATGGATAAAAAATGCAGGCAGAATTGATGAGGTCGTTCCTGCCGGCAGAGTTGATGTTCATGGTCTTTATGGAAATTATTGTTACAAAAGTTTCCGGCACAGCCTTTGTCATGGCTGGGCTTCGGGTCCTACGGCGTGGCTGACCGAATATGTTTTGGGGATAAAGGTCGTAAAACCTGGTTGTCGAGTCATAAAGATAGAACCTAATCTGGGAGATTTGTCCTGGGTTGAAGGATCTTTCCCTACGCCTTACGGCCTTTTAGAGGTCAAACATGTGAAAACGGCAAATGGGAAAATAAAAACCACCTTTAAAGGTCCTAAGGAGGTGAAAATCATATTTTGAAAAAACATCGAATCTAAGCTATTTAGAAATGAAACACAAATCGCTTTATTTACTTGCAATTGTTGTCTTCGTGATTGCATGTCAGTCGAAACTACAGAAGGCAGAGAAGACTGAGATAAGCAATCCGGGAGCCTGTCAGATTGAGTTGAATACGCTTTCGGAGACTGAACAATCAGAAGGATGGCTATTGCTGTTTAATGGCAAAACACCCCAGGGATGGAGAGGCGTTAACAAAGACCATTTCCCGGCGGTCTGGGAGATTTCTGATGGTGCTTTACACGGCGTGGCAGGTGACAAGGAAGCAGGCCATTCTGGTGAGGGAGATATTATTTACGACAAAAAATTCAGAAATTTCCATTTGAAACTGGAGTGGAAAATCGGAGAAGGTGGAAATTCAGGCATTTTTTATCTGGGGCAGGAAGTCCCGGGATGGCCGTTATATAAGACTGCACCTGAAATGCAACTGTTGGACAATGCCTGTTACGCGGGCGAAAGTGATCACCATAAAGCGGGTTCATTATATGATCTTATTCCGGCTGACCCACAGAATACCAGGCCCGCCGGTGAATGGAACAGCATTGAAATTGTTTGCAATAAGAGCTTCGTTGAGCACAAGCAAAATGGTGTAACCGTTCTAACCTATCAAATAGGGAATGAAAATTGGAAAAGCATGATTGAGAACAGTGAATTCTACCAAAAGACTAATCCTGATATGGTGAATGTAGCGGATGAAGGGTATATTGGATTTCAATTTCATGGTGATGATGTTTGGTTTAGAAATATCAAGATTAAAGAATTGTGGTAATTAGTGTCTGTGAGAAAACATTTAATCATCATGATATCAATAAATTATAAGTAGAATTCAGGTTGGAAGACTCATGAAAAGTTTAGTTAAATAGAACGAGATTACTAATTTAGAGTCAGTTAATAGCTTATTGAAGCGTCCGGGACAGGATATTTTTGGTAACAGCCGACCAATTTCACTTGATTGTTGATTACAAGCATAGAGGATTAGAATAGGTGTGCAGACAAGGGTTATGCCCACTTCAAACGATATGTGGGTTTAGGCATATGCGTCTACAACCTGCATCGTATTGGGGCAGAGGTAGTGCGACAAGCCAGGGAAGAGCTCCTCAAGCAAGCTGCTTAAAAAGCTAAATCGTTCAGAATTTGAATATTTCACGATTATATGGGGAGAAGTACGCCTTTCTGCGGACAAAACTAAATTTGGCGACATCTTTACGATCACTTTTTTGAACAATTTTTACAGTTTTCGATGATTCCAGGGGAAAGTAGGAATGATGGGTTCACTGCAAAACTGGATTTTCTAAAAAATGGGGCGTTTTCTTGCTGACACTATATATG
>CAZOYZ010000441.1:0-4688 GCA_964584045.1 uncultured Prolixibacteraceae bacterium
CCAGCACGGGATGTTCCAGGGAACGTCTCCCGGTACAGGAACCCCATATTCCGGCTGAGGTTCCTGCTGCGATCCCGGCTGTCCCCCACAACGTATTGCTTATAAATGTTCGTCGTTTCATTTTTGATATTTATTAGAAATGATACTACTCATCTGATTGGCTGTTTTATCAACACGGAGTGAGTTAAGCCGGATCGCTTCTCCTGAGAGTTTCCCGTTATACTCACCTTTTTCAATGACGATATCCCCGTTAACCAGAACGTATTCCACCCCGGTGCTGTATTGATGGGGATCGGTAAATGTGGCCGTTTCGCGGATGGTTTTCGGATCAAACAAAACAATATCGGCTATATTTCCGACTTTTAATGCCCCTCTGTCATTTAGTCCTGTCATCTCTGCAGGCATCGAGGTTGCTGCCCGGATCGCCTGCTCCATACTGATTATCTTTTCATCAAGGACATACTTCCTTATTTTCCGGGGAAATGTCCCGTAACTTCTTGGATGAGGAATTCCATCTCCCGGAACTTCAATACTCCCGTCGGAACAGGTCATGACATAGTCTTTCTTCATGAAATTGACCACATCCGAATCGTTCATGTTGAAGGATACCATGCCCGGGTCTCCGTCAACGATCAGGAAGATGGCTGTTTCAACAACCGGTTTTTGAATGATGGCACTGATTTCCGCAAGATTTTTCCCTTCAAACCGGTGATCATTGGGATAGGAGATGATCACCATAGACTCCGGACCTCCCCGGCGGTCGATGTTCCCGACCATCTCTTTCCTGATCCGGGGCAACAGCTGAGGGTCGGTTAAACGTTGTTTCATTTGTCTGCCTGCCTGTGCCCAGGCCGGAACAATAGCCGACGAAAGCCCGGTGCTTGAAGCATTGTAAGGGTATTGGTCTGCAAAAACATGAACTCCCCTGTTTCGGGCCTCTTCGATCAGGGTGCCTATTTTCCCGGAAATACCCCACACGGGTTTTCCCAACGCTTTAAGATGCGATATTTCAACCCGGATGCCGGTTTGCTCGCCGATGGTTATGGCTTCTTTTACGGCTTCTTCCAGCCCGATCGTATAATTGCTTTCATCCCGCATGTGTGTGGCATAAAATCCGTCGTATTCCTTGACTACCCTGGCAAGTTCTGCCAGTTCGGAGGTTGATGAATAGACCCCCGGTGTGTAAAAGAGCCCGGTAGAAATACCCGCTGCCCCCTCTTTCATTCCTTCGGCAACCATTTTCTTCATTTCTCCCAGTTCTGCCGGGGTTGGTTCGCGGTCTTCATTCCCCATCACTTTATTTCTTATTCTTCCGTGACCGATCAGGTGCACAATATTTGGTCCTGTCCCTGCAGAATCAAGTTGATGAAAAAATTTTCCGACATCATATCTCCCGCTTCCGCAGTTCCCGGTAACGACCGTAGTCACTCCCTGCGTCAGAAAATTTTTCACCGTGTTCATGCTGTCTTTTAATATTCTGCTGTCACAATGGGTATGGATGTCGATAAAACCGGGGGCAACGATCAGGTTACCGGCATCAATTACAGTTGCTCCTTTTTTCGACAGTTTCCCGCCCATAGCTGCGATATGGCCGGCGGTGATACCGATGTCGGTCCGGACAGGCGCATTGCCGGTTCCGTCATACACGGTTCCGTTGGTGATGATGATATCAAAATGGGCAGTCGTACATTGGAAAAACAATACAACTACCAGGCACAAAATTATCAACAGATTTCTTTTCATTATTTCATTTTTTCGTTCATCTCGTTTTTTAGTAAATCGTACGTAAAAGGCAACCGCATTTGGATCATGTCCATTTGTTCGCCGGAGATCAGTTCGTTTGAAAACGGAACAATCAGGGTAAAATCTTTTAATTGGTTGATCGTCCTTTTCCGGTATTGGTATTCGTAGGTAAATCGTCCATCCGGATTTCGCTCTACTCCCGGTTCAAAAGGGTTCGGAACGGTCAGAAAAAAACGGCTTCCCTGGATCCTGTTTTGTCCTCTTTCGTTGAACAAGTCCTGTTTTGACAAATAACTGTACAGTTCTTTTGCCGTATTTTGAGCCGGGTCGATCAGAAAAACGGAATCGGCAAGGAGATAACCATACCTTGCTGTTTGTTTCAATTCCCGTAATACGGTGTGAATGGTGGCTGAAGCATACGGGTAATGGGTACATCCCAGGATAACAACCTTTAGCGGGACGGTATCTTTCCCGGCCTTTAATTGTTCCACCAGACTTACCACGTGGTAACGGGCATAATTTTCGACCGAGTTGATTTCAATGGTGTCCGACAAATCCAGCGTACCCTTATTGGTCAATATCTGATCATTGGTCGTGTCAAAATTATACCAGGGCAGCAAATCTTTTTGTATCCGGTATTGCTCGTCGAACAAAGAAGGTCCCTGGTATGCCTGGGAGGGTTTGGTATATTTACAGTTGATAAACTCCGGTTTATTGTCGATTGATTCATGCAGCCCCTTTCCTCCCTGCTGAATGATGCGAATCGTTTCGGGGCGGTCTTTTTTTAACTCATTTAAAGTATTTACATACGCCATCGACCCGACAGTTGCAGGAGTTGCCAGGACGGCTATCGTTGCGTTTTCACCTTTTCCGATCACTTCCAGTGCTCCCTTGCACCCGGCATCGATCACTCCGATTACTTTTATCCCCGAGCCGGATACTCTGCACAATTCTTCCACCTGTGGCTTCCCATAAGCCGTGGCGGTATTGCAGGCAATGACCATGGCTTTGATGGTTGGCTTGTCTTCTGCTACTTCGGGCGAACCGGCTGAAACATGGTATTTATGATTGAGCAGAAATAAAGCATCCTTTAAAACGTGTTCAACCAGAAGATCCTTTTTGCCTTCTTCCACATAATTGCTGTAAGGCATGTTGGCCAGGTCGGCAAGATAAACAAATTGCTCCTGTTCAAAATCGTTGATGCCATCCGGCCGGTTCTCATTTGCGGAGTTATAAAAATCGGCGTTGACAATGGCGTCGAAAACGGTCAGCCCTCCAATGCCCGAATCAAAAATACCAATTGCCAAATCCTTTTTCTGCTTCGGATCACCTGTCTTTGTAATGGCATAAAAGGAATTCCCTTCGGTGATATGCTCCATGAAATTCCTGTGGGGCGCTAACAACTTAAGTTCCTCCTTCTTTTTGCACTGCACAAAAAGAATCAGCAATATCGTATATATCCGTATTTTACTCATAACCCGACCGTGTAGGTTGCAAGATTCTGAAGTTCTGATGCGGTCAGTCCGGTAACCAGAGGCGAACTGTGCTGCCAGGTCCCGTTGAAGATCACCGATAATTCCCCACCTGTGCTTTCTTCCGTGCTTCCATCGTTATAATGAACACTCGCGGTGCGTCCGGCAGGAACCCGTATGTGAAGGACACCGGCAGGAGTACGCTGTTCTGCCAGCCAAAGGTAGACTCGCGGAGTAGCCTGACGAAAGAACATCCGCCCGCGGACATGATCGCCGATCTGCACCTCCGGGGCAACTGTTTGGTGAGGCTTCCCTTTCAACTGTATCGTCCGGGTGCTTTGCCCTTGGGGAACATTGTTGAAAACAACCACCCCATGTGTATTCCCGGTAGATCCGTCAACCATGGGGATAAACCTGGCATCCGGAGAACCGGTAACGGCTGTCAGCCCATCACACGCAAGAGGTATCTGCCAGAGGGCCACGGGTAAACAGGCAAGCACCCTCGGGGTGTTGATCACGACGACAGCTTCCACGCCGCTCTTGTGCGGCCTCAGTTGGACACCGGCGCTGACCTGATCGAGGTTCACCATTTTCGGAATGCAATTCTGAGGTGTAGTCAATTCGGGATCCACAAGTCCATATTTCATCCGGATTTCCTTCTGGTCGTCCCATACTGGTTCATTCCATGATCGGGTATAGTCCCAGAAGAATTTGGGTAAGGGCTGTCTGTCCTGGTGAACGGTGTGGAATTGACCGTTGCTGATTTCGATCCGGTCGGGAAGTTGCCTGGGTTTGTACCCGGCCGAAAGTCCCGCGTAAATATCAGGCCATACGATCCAATTTTCGGGTTGTACCGGGTAATGGCGCTCGAAGTAACCGGCGATGTCTACCGCTGAAACAAAAACCAATTTCTGAGTTTGTGCCTGTTCATGAAGGTAGCGTACTCCTATTTTGTTGGCGGTGTTCCAGTCGGGCAGGTCATCATAATTTTCCAGGCCGACTGAAACGAAAAGAGGTTCAGTCTGCTGCATCGCTTCGGTCAACAAAAGGTCGACCGCCGTTTCAAAACGGTCGATGTTGGAGGTTTCGCCCATCTCCCTGCTGTGTAACCGCATCAAGCTTAGTTGAGGTTGTCCCTCGAGCGTGTTGATATAATTCAGCCTGACATTTGAAGTCGTGGCCTGGGTGAAGGCCAACATGGAACGCCCCGGGGCTACCTTCCGAAAATCATCATCAGCTATATAGTAAGGTACGGTTGGAGCGCCTACCTGGTTAATCAGCCAGAAATTATCATCGGCCCCGTCACGCCAGTTTTGCCATTGTACGAATGAATCAAGAATTTTCACGCCTGACTCTCTGGCTATTTTTGCGGTGCGATGCCCATAGGTATAACTGGCCAGGATCTCCATCGGTCCGATACCCAGGGCATCCCAGAGTTGCGAGGCCTGTCGTATCCCTTCACGCTGGATATCA
>CAZOYZ010000442.1:0-4682 GCA_964584045.1 uncultured Prolixibacteraceae bacterium
CACTGCTGATGCCGCCGTTAAAATAGGCGACCAGGGCAATGTTTTTCTTCTTGCAGGATTCAGCCAGTTTGCCAAATAAATCGTACTTCAGCGATGGGTGTTTGATGCCTATTTTCGTGTCATAGTAGGCATTTCCCAGGTTACACCGGGCATGAAACGTTAACAGGTCCACTCCACAATTTTTGATCCTGCCGGTAAAAGCTTCGACATCAAAATTTTCACCGACATCCGGAACTGCAGGCATGGTATGGTTGTCGTAGAACAGCCCGTACCGTGGCTGGTGGATATGCTCACCTCCTTTTGCCGTTTCCTTCTTTCCTTGAGAGAAACCAGATAAAACCAACAAGAAAAAAAGGGTGATAAATGTAATTTTCCTCATCCTTAGTATTTTTAAAAAACCTGAATATGTAAATTGGCGATAGCCTTGTAACCCTTATCTCCGGTTCGTTCAACCCGGACCATGTAATGTCCGGGCTTCTCGAACCGGTGTATCGCTTCAGCGTATTTCCCTTTTCTCTTATCTTTCTCCAATTCTGATTTAACCTCAACAATTGGGCTTCCATCTCCAAAATCCCACTTTTCACTTCCTTCGCTTGTGCGGAAAGTCCGTACTTCAAAAGAAACCGGATCACCGGCCTTGATGCCGGTCGTGGGATAATAACTGGCATGTATTGTTGGAGGCAGATGGGAGGGATAATTCGGATCGATCACCTGGACGACTACATCATCGTAGTCAATATTTCCTTTCGAATCAATTACTTTTAATACTTCGCTATATGTTCCGGGTATGTCGTATCTGCGTTCCTGCAGAGCTCCCGAAGCCCTCGAACCATCTGTAAAAATCCATTCATACGCATCTATTTTTCCGTAAAAGCTCATGGATTTTCTCCCGTCAAGTACAATCATTTTTCCAACCGGAACAAACTGATGCGGACGTGCAACGGCTATGACCTCAGGTTTGTATTGATTTTTGTACGCTTCCCAAACAAAAGGATAAGCATATTCATCTCCCCATTCCCCTGAAGGTTGCCTGCTTTTAATTACATAATGAAGGTGAACCCATCCACCACTTTCTCCTTCTTTTCCAATCATTCCGATTTTCTGCCCCATTTTTACGTTCACTCCGGGCCTGATCGCCGGGTCAATACCGGAAAGATGAAAGAACCCGTGATACCACCCGCGTTTGTCCAGAATATAAACCGCATCATAAGTTCCTTTATCCGGAAGATCCCTTGTTTCGGCTATGGTATCAATCCCGGCGGTGATAACCAGTCCATCCACAGAAGAAACAACTTCTTCCATTCCTTCAGACCCTCCAAAATCAAGTGCCGAATGGTAATAAACCGATGAATTTCCAGGGGATTCTGACCCATCGACATAGCAGGGTTCATTCCCCATTTGGGTATCGGTGGCAAACAATCGTTGCTTTATCGGATATACAAAGGTTCCCGGAGTCATATACGCAGAACCGGCCGGCCATATTCTCAACCTGGCATCCTTTTTCAAGCCCCATCGGGAATGTGATGAATTTGTTAGATATGCTTTTGTCACCGGACAGTCGATTCGAACATTCCCGACAGTGACCGGCAGGTTATAATTAGCCACGTCAAGCCAGATCTCATTCCCATTTACAGAAACTTTGGTTCTTGCAGACCGGACCGCATTTCGGAGTTCATCGAAGACAGCTTCCGTATCCAGTAAAATGAGGTCTGCTGATTCTCCGTTACTTAATTTCAATTTTACTGAATCTCCGATATTCAAATCGGCTGCGGTCTGTAAAGGTTCAATCCCTTTTCCGGAACAGGGTACGCAATGGCTTGCCGCAAATAGTCCTATTGCCAGAAACACAATATTGAGATTTCTTTTCATGGTTCATCGTCTTAATTCATCCATCTGAGAGGTATGGCCCTCACGGCTCGTTTTCAGGAGAGATTTTGATAACTGCATCCAGTGGGTCGTTCTTACCGTTCAGGTCGATGATAAGCTTTTTCCCATCCAGATATTTAAAGGGCAATTTTTCTCCGGAACCCAGCAACACAGCCTCACCGGGTCTTTCAACGCCGTTGATTTCAACCGAGCGTAAGGTGTCTCTGAGCAAATGGACGTAATAGGCTGTTCCTGTTTTAGTCATCGGGTATTTGCACATTTCTTTCCATCCCGGAACACCCTGTGTCCCGATCACCGATTCTTTATTGTATTTCATCCAGCCGGCCAGTTTTTCACATTCCGTATAATATCCTTTACGCATCGTGCCATCGGGGGCGGGGCCAATATTCAACAGGTAATTTCCCCCGTATGAACGGGCATACACAAAAAGCCTCATCACCTGATCAAGGCTTCGGTACTTGTCCAGGGGAGAGTACCCCCAGTGGCCACTCCAGCTTTCGCAAAATTCCCACCAGTCGCCTTCCTTTATTTTTTCGGGAGGCTCCGGAAGATGACCGCGCCAGCTGTCTTCTTCCGTTTGATAGTCACCAAAAGAACCTTTGCCATTAGTACTCCACCGCGGATTGATGACCATTCCCGGCTGAAGGGTACGAAGCCAGGCATGAACCTTGTCCGGGTAAGTATTTACGCCAGGCCAGCCGACACCGTCAAACCAGAGCACATCGATTTTTCCGTAACGGGTCATTAATTCGCTGAGTTGTCCGATAACCGTCAGAAAAAAGTGATCGAATTTTTGCTGACTTTCCTGCGGGGAAAGCGTGATTTTCCGAGGTTGTTTCAGATCATGATCCACCCAGGGAAAGACATGGGCATAATCCGGATCGGCCCAGTCGCGCGGAGAATAATAGAACCCCACTTTTATTCCGTATTTTCTGCAGGCTTCTACGTACGGCTTCAGGAGATCGCGGCCCTGCATGTATTTGCCGGTATTCCATTCTCCGTATTTCGATGGCCACAGGCAATAACCGTCATGATGCTTGGCTGTTAAGACCATATATTGAAAACCAGCCTGTTTTGCGGCAAGCACCCATTTTTCGGGATCGTATGCCACCGGATCGAAATCTTCAGCCAAACGGTAATAATCTTCTGTGGCAATAGGACAGTCACGCTTTACCCAGAAGCAGTTTTTGATCATAGCCCACGAGGGATTCAGAGCTGCCACGCTGTGAATACCCCAATGCATGAAAAGTCCCATGCCGGCTGTGGGAAACCACTGTGCATCGGGGTGGGTCGTGTGACTAAAGGGCACCGGTTTAATGGTGTTGATCAGGTTATAAGCAGCTTCTGCTGTATAGACAGGCGGTTCCTGGGCGTTGACTTTCAATAAAGAAAGAGCAAGTGCCGTCACAACCATCAGATTTTTCACGGTATTCTTCAATTTCTTAAACATCTTTTGTATTTTTTGGGTTTATTTTATTCTTTTTTGCTTTGGGGAATGAAGTAATCGGTTGAGAACTCTCTTCCTTTGCTGTCTCTCATATGCAGGTACAACGCAACCGCATTTTCAGGAATATCGGATTTGACAGTTTTTCCCGATTTGTCTGCCGTCACTTCTTTCTGTATCCATACGTCATTTCCGTCTTTTCTGGATGACTTGTACATCCATTCTTTTTCAGAGGTATATACGATCCATTCTTTTTCAAGTTTCTGATCAACTTTTGCGAAGAACATGTTCTTTTTTATTCCGGAAGAACGAATTTCAGGCCACGGATCTCCATTCTGAAGAAATGCATCTGTAAACCTGCGAATATCCTCTGTTTTCCAGGGTGTTTCGTATCCGTGCGCATAGTTGTCCTGAATTCGGGCATAGTTTTTCCCTTTGGTTAGCTTCCGGCTCGACTGGTAACTGTCGAGTGGAAAAAAATGATCGGTGTTATTGTTCAGCCATAAGATGGGTATTTTTGCATTGGGCAAATAGTTGGCGGGGTCTAATTGTTGTTTATAGGTTTCACTAAATACATGTCCTTCCCTTGTCCATACCGAGTTTTTATACAATTCGCCGCATCCGTAAACAATAATTGCTGCCGATAACCTTTCATCTACCCCCACTGTTACAGCCGTATTGTATCCTCCCCACGAAATACCCATGATGCCAATTTTTTCTTTATCCACTTCACTTCGTGATTCAAGAAAAGATACAGCCCTGATAATTGCCGCAACTGCCTGATAATGCCATGAATCAAAAAGCTTTGTTTCTTCAACATCAAAATCATCATCCGTATCAATATGCCGAAGATACCCAACTTGATTTCCCTCATTATCCTTCCCGTATAAATTCATTGAGATGGCTGCATACCCATAACCTGCCCATTGTTTGGCCCAGTTTTGGTAAGCTTTTCCTCCCCCTCCATGTACAAGCACCATGGCAGGAATTTTTGTTGAAATATTGTCGGGAACTGAATAACATGCAAAAACTTTTGTCTTTTTTCCCTGCCAGATACCGCCCTCATAAAAAAGGGAATAGTCGGGTCCCACACGATCAACCCATGTTACTTCAGGCGCTGAAAAAAGTTCGGGGTGTTCATGCCATGGGCTTTTCGCTTTTTTAGCAGCAGACACCTGCCCGGATACATTAAAACCATTCAAAAACATGAGAATAGTGGATACCCTCAATACAATGGAAACGGTGGAATATTGAATATGAGGAAGTTTTGCAAGCAGTTTCATCGTTTAAGTTTAAATTTTCATCTGTTTATTTTTTCAATCAATGCTTCTGCTATTTGCGTATCAGCATC
>CAZOYZ010000443.1:0-4662 GCA_964584045.1 uncultured Prolixibacteraceae bacterium
AGCAAAGATCCACCAACTCAGCTCGGTTTTGTAGGCAAAATTCTCCAGCCATTTGTGCATTATAAAAGATGAAACCGGGGTGGATATGATGAACGCGGTCACAATACTTCCGATGATCTCCCTGTTAAAAAGTAAAATGATCCCGGAGATCTTCGCCCCGTTTATTTTTCTGATCCCTATTTCCTTGACCCTTTTGTTGATGGCAAAATTGATCAACCCAAATAATCCCAACACGGACAAAAAGATGGCAATAAAGGATAATGCCGATAAAAGATTCCCGAAATGCGCTGTGGAAACATATTGCCGCCCGTAAAACTCATTCAGAAAAAAGTAATCAAACGATGAATTGGGGTACACGCTTTCCCAGACCGATTTTAACCTGTCCAACACCGCTTCAGCATTTCCCTTTTCCAGGTCGATGACATAATAGTTGTACCCGGAATAAGACTCGTCTGCACAAAACAGCAGAAATGCCGAAAATTCCTTTTCCGGGGATAACTGGTGAAAATCCCTGATCACCCCCTGGATGGTGAAAGCCGAATTGCGGATTTCGGGCAGGATCACCTGTTTCCCCACTGCTTCCTGAGGTGAAGAAAACCTGAGCCTGGCGCATGCCGTCTCATTGATGATCAGATTCCTTGCATTATTTTCAGAGGGGGAAAAGCTTTTTCCTTCCAAAAACTTCAACCGGAACACATCTGCAAAATCGTAGTCAATCCTGGCTCCGTCAATAACCTCATTGATCTGCGGATCAACATCGGTCCTGTCGATCATCCATCCCATCTTCATATACTGTCCGGGGATATCGGTGGTGGCGGTGACCTGCTTTACTCCCGGTATTGCCCTGACACTTTCCTTAAACCGCTCCGGACTGGTTCCTTTAAAATCGTTACCGGTGGGGGTTTGCAGGACTATTTTATCCTGAATATCGATCCCGGTCTCCATCTTCTGCAATTCATTCAACTGCTTATGAACCAGTATCATACCAATCAGCAGGGAAATACCGATCAAAAACTGCCCGGTGATCACGACCCGTTTAAAACTGAACTGATTGTGCGGTCTCTTCTTCAGTGTCACCGATTTAATAAAAATAAATGCGGGTACTGCTCCTGTAACAAGAACCCCTGCTGACAACGACATAAAAAAGACAGCGGCATTGAATAGCTGCAATACCGGGATCTGCTTCCCGGTATAAACCATGAAAAGCTGTTTGGACAGCAACCCCAGAAGGATCGCGATGATCATGGCCAACAGGTTCAGCATGACCGACTCCGTCAGAAACGCAGTAAATAACCGGCCTGTTCCCGCTCCAAGCGCCTTCTTCGTACTGATCTCCTTTTGTACTGAATCGGTAAAGGAGATATTCAGATTGATGCAGTTAAACCAGGAAATGATCACAACACTGATGGCGATAATGATCAGATATCCGGTACTTTGGCGGTTGCCTTTTCTTTCCAGCTCCCATTGGATCGACTTGTTCTGATGGATACTTCTGAGCGGGACCAGTTCGTAGTTGTTCGTGAAGTTGTCAGGCGTCTTGTAAGTACTCCTTTTTTTGATCAGGTCGGAGCAGGCTAGGGCAATTCGTTTTGGATCCGCATCTTTCGTCAGCTTTACATACGTGTATGAAACGGCATAATGCCAACTGTTGTCAATTCCCGGCCAGGTTGCCCTCAAAGTCTCCATTGAAAGCAAAAAATCGAACTGCAGATTTGAATTTGCGGGAAGATCGTAAAAAACACCTGTAATCGTATATTGTTCTGTCCTCCTGTTGGTACTTACGGTGAGTGTCTCTCCGACCGGAGAACCGGATCCGAAATATTTTTTTCCTGCGCTTTCCGATATGACCATCGTATTGGGGGCCTTCAACACTTCTGCCGGATCCCCCGCTTTTAACGGATAGGAGAAAAAAAGGAAAAAGTTGCCGTCAGCCAGGAAAACATTCTTTTCGCGGAACTGCTTTTTCTCCAGGTGATTCTGGTTTGTCGCGATTATTTTCTCCGTATCAAAGGCCCACATCCGGAGATAACTTTCAACTTCAGGAAATTCCTCCGCCAGGGCCGGACCAAAGCCATTGTCGGATGTGGCATACACCGATAAGATCCCATCCTTTTTCCCGACAATACTGTTAATCCGGTATATCTGATCCGCATTTTTGTGCATCCGGTCGTAACTGTATTCAAAATACACAAAGGAAGTGATCATGACCAGTACCCAATAGCCTGCCAAAAGCCCGCAAAAACTGATCCACGTAAACAACCTTTTTTTAAACAGCTGTTTAATGATGAGGTTTAGTTCGGTTCTTGTCATGAAAAAAGGAGATTAAAACATTTTGATGCTCTGCCTGGCATTATACGTTCCGAACTTCAGTTATATCAGTACCTCACCCATCTGTTTTTTCAGCTCTTCGGTAATGACCTGTCCGTCGAAAAGGTTAATCACGCGGTGCGCGAACTCGGAGTCGTGGAGGGAGTGGGTCACCATGACAATGGTCGTTCCTTCGCGGTTTAGCTCCGTGAGCAGGTTCATGACCTCCAGGCCGTTTTTGGAATCGAGGTTGCCGGTAGGCTCATCGGCCAGGATCAGCTTGGGATTGGCCACCACGGCACGGGCAATGGCCACGCGCTGCTGCTGACCCCCCGATAACTGCTGCGGGAAATGCTTTCGCCGGTGACTGATCTTCATCCGTTCCAGTACTTTTTCGACCATCTCCTTTCGCTCACGGGCTTTCAGTTTCAGGTAGATGAGCGGGAGTTCCACATTTTCATAGACGTTCAACTCGTCAATGAGGTTAAAGCTCTGAAATACAAAACCGATGTTCCCCTTCCGCAACTGGGTCCGGTTCCTTTCCTTCAGCTTGCCGACCTCTTTCCCGTCGAAGTAATACTCCCCGCCTGACGGATTATCGAGCAGGCCGATAATATTGAGCAAGGTTGACTTGCCGCAACCCGAAGGGCCCATAATGGCCACAAACTCGCCACTCTGCACATGCAGGTTCACATTGTCCAGAGCGCTGGTCTCGATTTCTTCCGTGCGGAAGATTTTCGTGAGATTGACTGTTCGTATCATGTTGTCTAATCTGTTTTGGTTGCAAGGTAACAAGGTTCCAGGGTAACAAGGTATTACTCTTTGCTATGCCTGTCCTTAATATTTTCTCTGTAAGTAATCATTTTCTGAATCATGGCAGAAAGATTCTTTGTTCTTTCGACGAGCGCTTCATTCTCCTGTTTTATAAGTCCAATCTTTATAGCTATTAATATCTGTGTGCGTAATTCAGCACATGACCCTTTTGCTATTTTTAAAAATCGAATGAACTCATTATTAGATTGACGATCAAATCCCTCTGAAATATTTGAAGGAATGGATATTGCTGATCGCTGAATCTGATCCCTGAATCCAAAATCTCTTACTGCCTTAAATAAGGAGTAAATTTCAATCGCTATTTCTACCCCCTCTTGCCATATTTTTAAATCCTCAAATTTTTCAATCTTGTTGTCCATAAGGGTAAGTTCTTTTTTTTATACTGTCTTTTACCTTTCCACCTTGTCACCCTGCCACCTTTCAACCTTCATCTCAGGATGAGCTTATCATTATTTCCAAACAACTCATAGCCGGAAGTGATGACTTGCTCGCCGGGTTCAAGGCCTTCGAGTACCTCATAATACTGCGGATTCTGTTTCCCGATGCGGATGCTCCGCTTCACGGCTTCCGTCCCGTCGCTGTTCAGTACAAACACCCACTGCCCGCCGGTACTTTGGAAAAAACCGCCGCGCGCCAGCAGGACAGCCTTCCCCGATTCCCCCAGTTCCAGTTTAAGGTGATAAGTTTGTCCGGTGCGGATGTTTTCGGGCTTCTCTTTGTCAAAAACCAGATCGATCTCAAACTGTCCTTCGCGGACTTCCGGATAAACTTTCTTCACCGTCAGGTGATAATTGGTCCCGCTGCGGTCAAATGACGCCGCCAAATCCCTGCGTACCCGGTCAATATAATGTTCATCGATGTCAGCTTTAATTTTGTAATCGGTCAGCACATGGATCATCCCTATCCGTTGTCCCTGGCTAATCGACTGACCGATCTCAGCATCGAGCATCCCCAGTTGTCCGTCTACAGGAGCTTTTACATGCAGGTTATCCAGGCGTTCACGGACGAGTTGTAGCATCTGACGCATTTTGACCAGGTCATTTTCAAGAGTGATCATGGAGGTTACCCGGATCATGGAATCGTTTTTCGCTTTGAGTTTGTTGATGATCAGCAATTGCCTCTGATATTCATAGTCTTCGCTGGCCTGCAGATAATCTTCCTTCGAGATCAACTCTTCCTTGTACAGCTTATTGTATTGTTCATACTGCCTTTTCTTCCGGGTCAACTGATATTCGCTTTCCAGGACGTTCCGTCTCGACTGGATCAGTTCGGTCTCGAAGTTGATTCGCGTGTTCCGGAGGTAGTTTTCCTTTTCGGCCAGTGCTGCTTCACTGTCCAGAATAGTCTGATAAAGCTGCTTGTTTTCAAGCTTCAGGATTACATCGCCCTTGCTCACCATCAATCCTTCCTCAATCAGACGTTCCTCAACCCTTCCCCCTTCAATCGCGTCGAGATAAATGGTCGAAATCGGTTCCACCTGGCCGATCACGGTGATGTAATCATTAAATAACCCATCTTCGA
>CAZOYZ010000444.1:0-4645 GCA_964584045.1 uncultured Prolixibacteraceae bacterium
AGTACTGATTTTGATAATCTGAAATTCAAAGGGGAATACCCGGTGGCATCCATCGAGTATGGTACTTCAAAATCCGACTTGCCGGTAAAAATAGTTTCCGAGGTTTTTTCTCCGTTTATTCCGTTAGATGTCAGAAATTCTGCAAACCCGGTAACAGTTGTAAAATTTTCGGTGACAAATACCGGTAAAGAACCATTGGAGCTAACTTTCTCGGGCTGGATCGAGAATGCTACTTTTCCGCAAAACGAATCAAAAAAAGTAAATATCGTTAAGCATGAAAGCGGTTTAACAGGCGTATTACTTACAACAGAAGATGCCAGGTATATGGAGGGTGATTCTTCTTTACCTGACGGTCAAAAGTTCGATAAAACCAAGCGTGAAAACGGGGATATGTGTATAAGTGTTCTTAGCGGGAATGCATCCTTTTCATTATCTTCCAACTCGCTTGAAAGCTACATGAAGAGTTTAAAAGCAGGAAAGCAAACAAGTACGAATTCGCTCTCATATGGTTTCGATGGCACGGAATCAACGGGAGGAGGTTTAAGTTCCACGATCCGGTTAAACCCCGGGAAGACAGGTTCAGTAACATTTTTAATCAGCTGGTATTTTCCCAATTTTTATGAAACTGCACCGGGTTGTCCGGGCCTGGTTGGACATATTTACAACAACTGGTATGGCAACTCGTTTGATGTGGCAAAATACATTGCTCAAAACTTTACTCAACTATACAGCAGTACCGTACAATTTAGAAATACATTTTTTGATACCAGCCTTCCGTACTGGCTGATACACCGTATTTCGATGCCGCTTTCGGTTTTGGCCAGCGGAACAGTTCAATTGTGGGAAAATGGCCGGATGTATTGTTATGAAGGTATTGGATTTTGTTTTGGTACATGCGGGCATGTTATGAATTTTGCTGTTCCAATCGCGAGGTTGTTCCCGGAGCTTGAACGCAGTGTAAGAATCATGCAGGATCTTTCTGAAGATTATGGTTACAACCCCTCGGGCAGGATTAACTTTAGAGGTCACGACGGTGCAAATCCTGAAGCCGAGCATAGTTATGCTTCGGATGCGCAGAGCGGATACGTTCTGAAATTATACCGTGAACACCTGATGTCTCCGGATTATTCATTTCTGGATTCTGTTTGGCCCAAAGTAAAGAAGATTATTGGCTATCACATATTTACCGATGGCCCAAAGTTGGGGATTGAGCCCAACGGCGTTCTGGAAGGTTTACAAACATTCTGGGATCCAATGTGGTATGGTCCGAATCCGTATAACAACACGCTTTACCTGGCAGCCCTGAGGGCAGCGGAAGAAATGGCAAAGATAAAAGGGGAAAATCGGCTGGCCTGTCAATACAGGTCACTTTTCGAAAAAGGCCGTTTATACATGACCGAAAAGATGTGGAACGGAGAGTACTTTTTTCACCTTTATCTGAATGGCTTCAGCGGTGTTAATATGACAAACGGGTTTATCCCGCTGAAAGATGAAGAATTCATCGCTCAGGGCTATATTGATGCTTTTGACAAAGGTGAACCGACGTATTATCAAAGCACAGCATGTGATGCACAACAATTATTTGGTCAGAATTGGGCTAACCAGTTGGGATTAGGGTATATATTGCCCCCCGACAAATGTAAAAAGGCGGCACAAAGTATCTTTCAATATAACTGGACTCCGAATATCTCGACGGTTTATGATTATGCAAAGCCTGAGAACAGAATTTGTGCAGCGCCCGGAGAAGGGGCGCTTATAAACGGAAGTTGGCCCAAAGGAAAACCAAAGAAATACGAGTACCCCTATGAAAAATCAGGTTTAATAAAAGGCATGTTTGAAAATGAACATGACAAGTCAGATGTTTGGCCCGGATTGGAGTACGAAGCGGCATGTGATATGCTCAACGAGGGACTGCTGGATGAAGGATTGATTGTAATCAGGTCGCTTCACGATCGGTACAACGGTGTAAAGCGCAACCCGTGGAATGAAATCTCAGGCTCGGATCATTATATCCGGGCAACACAATCATACGATGTATTACTGTCACTTAGTGGTTTTGAGTATGATGGCCCAGCGGGTAAGATCAGCTTTGCCCCACGTCTGACACCGGAAGACTTCAGGTGTTATTTTAACGGCGCAGAGGGCTGGGGCAGCTATGCCCAAAAAAGATTTGAAAAACAACAGGAAAGCATTTTGCAGGTGGATTGGGGAAAACTAAAACTAAAGGAAATTTCGGTGGAAGTACCATCAGGAGTTAAAATTCAAAAGGTACAGCTAAGTAAAGATAAGAATACGGATGATGTGAACTTCGTTCAGGAAGGCACCTTAATTATCGTAAAACCGGAAGATATGCTTGAAGTTAACAGCCGCCAACAGTTTTCCCTGAACTGTATCTGGTAAGTTAGAGATGGCTTTGGAACAAATTTTCGATCATGCACCAGAACGCCCCGGAGCAACGTTGGGCAGACATGGGCAATCACGAAACGTACTGCGGTGGCCACATGATTGAGGCAGCAGTAGCCCATCACCATGCAACAGGGAAAGATACTTTCCTCAACGTAGCCATTCGCTATGCAAATCTTCTTGACAGCATTTTTGGCCCGGAAAAACGCCATTGGGTTACCGGTCATCAGGAGATTGAACTTGCGTTGGTCAGGTTATATCGCGAAACGGAAGACAAAAAATACCTCAATTTGGCTCATTGGTTTCTCGAAGAACGGGGGCACGGCTATGGAAAGGGAGAACAATGGCTCAATCCGAAATACGGGGCAAAACAAGCTCAGGACGATGTTCCGGTATCGGATATAAAAGGAACTACCGGTCATGCAGTACGTGCAATGTATTTATACACAGGAATGGCTGATGTAGCAGCCGAAAAGGAAGTTCCGGCTTATGTGGCAGCACTGGAGCGGGTATGGGATGTAGTGGTGAACCGGAACATGTATATCACTGGCGGCATAGGTTCGGCAGGGCATATTGAAGGTTTTTCGTCAGATTATGATCTGCCCAATAAAGAGGCATATTGCGAAACCTGCGCTTCTATCGGCATGGTGATGTGGAACCACCGGTTGAACCTGCTGTTGAAAGACGCCAAATACGCGGATGTAATGGAGCGATCTTTATATAATGGAGTTTTGGCAGGGGTATCCCTGGAAGGAGATCGTTTCTTTTATGTCAACCCTCTTGAATCGGATGGGAACCACCATCGGCAGCACTGGTTTTGGTGTCCGTGCTGCCCTACTAACATCGCCAGGATTATCCCTTCGGTGGAAAATTATATTTACGCTGCCTGCAGAGATGACATCTTCGTCAACCTCTACATGGGGAATCATACGAACATAAAGGTTGGAGATCAAGACGTTGAACTTACGCAAGAGACCAGTTTTCCCTGGTGTGGAAGAGTGGAACTGGAGGTCAACCCCTCTGTAAAGAAAGAGTTTACTGTTCACTTAAGGATACCAGGATGGTGCAGAAGCTATAGCCTCTCAATAAATGGAGAAAAGCTGAAAAATTCCGCGATTGAAAATGGTTATGCCTGTCTGGAGCGGGTGTGGAAAGAAGGAGACCAGGTAACGCTTAACCTGGATATGCCGGTGGAGATGGTGGCTGCCGATCCGCGGGTGAAGGCCAATGCCGGTAAGCGTGCCATCCGGCGGGGACCGCTGGTATATTGTGTCGAAGAAGCTGATAATAAATCCCTGGATATTCCGATAGGAGAAGATAATGAATTCGGGATCGTGCAGGGAACAGGGATCCTGGAAGGAATGAGCCTGATCGAAACCGGTTCCGGGGCAAATAAGCTCACTTTTGTTCCCTATTTCGCATGGGACAACCGCCAACCAGGAAAGATGAAAGTATGGATTGATTATCAACCTTAAGATCAGCCCTGGGAGCTGACTATTTTGTGACAAGAAATTTTTAAATTTAACATAAAATGATGTTACCCGTTATTTGCTTTTTACTGACATTGTCTTCACCTTCCGATTATCAGGTTATTCAGCGATTCTCAAAAGACAGTGGAAATGTGGTGATTTCGGGGTTTGTTGAAAAAGCCCACCCTACTTCATTTGAAATAAAAATAACCGGAACGGGATTACAGGGAAACTGGGAGCAAATTCAGACTACTGTTACTGGTTCTTTTTTTGAGGGAAAGAAAGTGCTTCCGGCAGGAGGATGGTACAGATTAGAAGTCCGTGCATGGAGAGGGAAGACCATTCTGGCGGAATCTCATGTCGATCATGTCGGTATCGGCGAAGTATTTGTAGTTGCAGGTCAGTCCAATTCGGCCAATCATGGAGAAGAAAGGCAAATGACGGTCACTGGCCTGGTATCGTCTTTTAACGGAGATGGCTGGCAACTGGCGAATGATCCGCAGCCTGGAGCCGACGGCGATGGTGGGAGTTTTTTGCCTCCATTTGGAGACGCGATGGCGGGAAAATTACGTGTCCCTATTGGTTTTGTTGCTTGCGGAGTTGGCGGGACCAGTGTCCGTGAATGGTTACCCCGCGGAACAGCTTGTCCAATCCCTCCATATACAAAAGATGGCTGTTGGACATCCACAGGTGTCCCTCTTGAAAACATGATCTCGCGGATAATTAAAATCGGGAAAGAAGGCTTTAGAGCTGTATTGTGGCATCAAGGGGAA
>CAZOYZ010000445.1:0-4626 GCA_964584045.1 uncultured Prolixibacteraceae bacterium
ATACCGATCCCTATTTCTGGCAACAATTTATCGTTCCCCCGTCCACATTCAGTTATCTGGAAAGAGAACTGGGTACCCGTTGGCTGGGAATGGACAATGGAGAACAGGATGGTCGCTATATCGGGGGATTTGCAGATCAAATCAGTATAATCGGGAGTAACAGAGAGAAACAATACCTCAATTTTCAAAATCATTTTCAAGGCCTTGGTGACCGGCTCGGAAATAAACTGGCCACCCTTGTATCGCTTAATTTTGGTCATTATTTTCTGAAAGAAGGTATCTATACGCTGATCGGTGCAGAAACCGCACAGGCGCTGCCTAATTCACAAGTCTATTATTCATTTATCCGCGGTGCCGGGAAACAGTATGGTGTTCCCTGGTTCGGGAATGCTTCGGTATGGAACCGCTGGGGAGCCAAAAATTACGAAGGCTCTACCAGCATGGACGGAACAATGGGGAAGACCAAAGGAACCAGTCTTAGCCTGCTGAAACGGTTGATGGTTAACCATATCATGTACAACTGCGTGGCTGTGGGATTCGAATCGGGATTTCTGGATGAAAAGGGAAATCTCAGTCCGATAGGGAAGATACAAAAATCGATGAATCAATGGGTTCAGAAATATGGAAATCCAGGGACCATGTACACCCCGGTAGCAATTATGTGCGACTTCTTCTCAGGCTGGACTTTTCCCCGGCACCTCTATACCAGTCATGTTTTCCGGGTATGGGGAAATCTTCCTTACAAGGAGGGAGATTATCTGACCGACGGACTGTTGGCCATGTTATACCCTGAATACCGGGATGCTTCCTATTTTCACGATGAGACCGGTTTTGTCTCTCCCACGCCATATGGAGATATTACCGATTGTATTTTAAGCGATGCCCCGCTCTGGTTATTGAAACAGTATCCGGTACTGGTCGTTGGAGGAGAACTGACAGGCGGACATGAAATAAAAGACAAACTGGAAGAATATGTTCGTGCGGGAGGACAGTTGGTGATTACGGCAGGCAGTCTCGGAAAACTGCCGGAGGGGTTGCTGGGAGTGAAAGCCGGGCAAAAGGAATTTGTACTTGATCAGGGAACTGATGTGGCATTGGGGGGTTATACATTCACGGAAGAATGCCGGTTTAAGATCAAAGAAATCGTTTCATCCGGCGACGCAACGGTTCTTGCATCATGCCTCAAGGGACCACTGGCCATGGAATATGCTGCCGGAAAAGGAAAGATGATCGTGTTCGCTTCTCCGTTTGGTGTCGGATCCGATCCAATCCACTTTGTTGAATCGCAAACCGATCAAAGATTTGATTCTCCCTATCCGTTGTTAAAACATGTGAGCCGGGTAATGGATCAAATCTTCAGTGCCACTGAAATTTTTACTGCCGGCGAAGGATTAAGCTTGATCACCAGCAGTAAGAACAAGAATGAATATACCGTAGCGATCAGCAATAATACCTGGCAGGAAAAGTCCTTTGCACTTGCTTCCAATTTTGGGAAGATCGTTTCTGTTGATGAATTGCCTTTGGAACGCGGGGAAAGAAAAGCTGTCGGATATGCCCCTGAAGGAATTACCGGGAATTTGGGAAAGAACAGTAAAGAAACGATTGCAGGAGGAGATATCAGGATCTTTTCAGTGAAGCTCGAAACAAATAGGATTGAAGAGAAACCTGAAATACTGCCGGTTCCAAATCCCGAAAAAAGAGGGCTTACTCTTCGTAATATTGTTTCTGTGAAAGAAGAGATCCTCTTACGGCCTACCTTTTTCCAGCATTTCGACCAGGTGGTCATTGACTGGAACTATCTGGAACAAAGGGAAGAGCCTGTTTTGGCGAAGGAGTCGGAATGGATAAAACGTCAGGGACTTAAGCTGATCGTTGATTTTTCATCAGGTGTCAATCTTTTCCCTGATTTACGGTTGATCAACAACCATCCGGAGTATACCGAAAACCGGAAAACCATTTCATCGGTGATGAAAAAGATGAAGGTAATGGGATCCGGTGACATGATCCTGCCTCTTCATCGGATGGTGGAGAACAATATTTCATGGGAACAATACCTTGAGTTGCTGCGTACATCGCTTCGCGACATATGCAGGGAAGCTGCACGAAATGACATTGATGTCCATATTAAGAGTGTACAGGGAGGTTCCCTGAAGTCTATCGGGCAACTTTCAGAACTGGTGAAAACAGTTAATGAACCCAACCTTTATTTTGCTCCGTCGGCAGCTATGCTTCTGTACGATAAGGAGGAGTATATGAAGGCTGTGAAATCGCTGAAGAATGAAAAGATCTGCTTTTGTTTTGTAAGTGCTCCGGAACTGGATAATTATAAAAAGATCTGGAATGCCAATTGTCCGGTTCACCGGTATCCCGATCTCAATGAAGTAAAGGTGTTGCTAAACGCAGTTTCAGAACATGTCTTGATCCTTGATGGAATATATCCGGATAAAGATGAAGAATATCTGGATGTTAAAGTAATAGAGAATTTATGATGCTTACGGGATGTAAAAGACATTTCAAATTTTATTCCGGCTGGTTCCGTGAATTTGGACCTCATTAAATTAGCGTATGAAACGAGCCATGAACGCCGCAGTTTACGCCCAAGGTGATGTTTATTGGCAAATCGAAGATCCACGAAGTGAATCGAGCTTGCGAGATCCGCGAAGCGAATTCCATACGTCGATGCCCTAATTAGTAGAAAACAAGCTTAGTACGAAAATTATGCTTGGTTTAATTGAAAAAATAAATGTATGAAAACAAAAATAATTTTTCTTTTATTTTCGGTTGTATTGATTTCGTTTAACTCCCGTTCTCAAAATGTCGGCAATAATGCCGGCAAGGCCTCAATCCGGCTTACCGGTTTGATGACGATTGACGTTGCCGCAAACGACCTGGAAGGGACCACCCTGACAAAGCTGGAGTCGAAAAAAATAAATGATTCAGAGATTTTTGTTGTCGGTTACCGTGTCGATCCTGGTAAAAATACAACGGTTACTCTTCCCGAAGTTGAAATAAAAATCGAATTTCCACTCTTCGATGTGGTCCGGCTGATGATGCCCTACGATTTTGGAGCCTGCTCCCGCATCGGGATGCATTATTCCAGCGAGTTGCATACCCATGCGTCGGGATATGAGCCGTTTACTTTGTTCGTTGGCGCTGATGGTCAATGCAAATATTTGGTTGGCCTGGCGAACCTTGAATATTCCAGTTGGATGCGATCCCATGTTTATGGTGGTCCCGCAGAAGAGATCATCAGCGGAGTAAAAGGAATAGGCGCGGTTGAAATAAAAAGGAACAGTGCAAAACTGAACCATTTTAAAGGTTCAGCCCCACGCGTATTTGAGGATGCAGTTTATATTGACAGTTCAGGGGGTGATCCGTACGATGCGGTCAAAAGGTACTTAACCTGGTTAAGGGAGAACTACTATCCCGGGTCACCAAATATTCCTAAGGGGCAGGACGAGGTATTATGGCACTCGTGGTATGCCCATCAGTGTGTGATTAATCAGGACATCATAAGCGCTCAGGCAGAAATTGCACGGGAACTTGGGATCCGCCGGATCCAGATCGATGCTTATTGGGATGTCCCGCCGAAATGCGGTGTCCTGTGGGGAAGCAATATCCCGGATCCCGAACGTTTTTCCGATTTTCCCACGCTGGCCGGACAATTGCATGAACGCGGACAACGCCTGGCCGTGCATGTCAATCCTTTTCTGATAAATCCGGATGTGTTCAAAGAACAAGAACCGTTGATGCCGGCTTTAATCACCCAACATGCAACGCCTTTAGCGCTACATGAACAGCAATACATTTTGTGTCCGCGATCTGCTCAGACCAGGGATTACGTGATGTCATGGATCAAACGGATGGTTGGCGAATACGGAGTCGATGAGATCTGGTATGACTTTGTCGATGACTATTCACCGTTATTCGGAGACTGCGACAGTCCATTGCATCATCATGTAGATGGAACGCCGGGTGAGAATGTGATTTCCATTCTGAGAGATGCTGATGCAGAAATACGGCGAATCAACCCAAACGCATGCCTGTGGGGCCGGAGACAGGAAACCAATGCCATCACCCGCCAGTGGGAACCCACCTTAACTCCCCACGACCGTTATCTGGACTATTTGGGAAATCTGCGCGAGTGTATTTTCCTGCACCAGCTATCCCATCAGCAACTGGTGGAATTCATGTGTACGAACTGGCCTGCCGGAGAAGATCCCGCCGTGGTGGCCCGCCACATGATTTGCGGGATTTTTGCAGGTGTACCTGCAATATCCGTGGACCTGACGAAGCAATCGCAGGAAGTTTTGGATGTCATTAAAACGTATGTGACATTATACCGGCAGAATAAGCACTGGTCAAATGAGGTAACCCGTCGTCTGCTTTGTCCGGTCGATCCTATTCGGGCAATTGCGCTGGATGGGCCCGGTTGCAGTTGGATCCTTTTAACTGCACCTGCACCCGGGCTGATCGAAATCCCGAAAGAGACCAGGGAAATCAGGATCTTTTCGACAGCGATGAAAGAAATTGGAACCGTGTTATCGGTTCAGGGGCATTGGAAAGCTGTTTTACAGGATCATCTGTTGAATGAGGTGAAGGAAGTTCCGCTGGAACAACTCCACG
>CAZOYZ010000446.1:0-4618 GCA_964584045.1 uncultured Prolixibacteraceae bacterium
TGGACGGAAATTATTCGCTTTCGGATGTGCCGGCCGATGGCACGTTGGTGTTTTCTTTCGTGGGGATGAAAACCCAGGAGATTGTTATTGGAAATCAGCGTGCTGTTAATATTATCATGGAGGAAGAAACGATCGGGCTGGATGAAGTAGTAGCTGTGGGATATGGAATTCAGAAAAAAACTTCGGTCACATCGGCCGTATCAAAAATGGAGGGGGAAAAACTGGCATCTATTCCGATAACAAGCTTAAGCAATGGAATTGGCGGACGAGTATCAGGCGTCATTACCCGGCAAGTCAGCGGTCAGCCGGGGCAGGATCAGTCAAGCATTTATATTCGTGGTATTTCGTCGACTGGTTCTTCTTCTCCGTTAGTGATCGTGGACGGGATTCCGCGCGCTTTTGATCATTTGGATCCGAATACCATCGAATCGTTTACGGTGTTAAAAGACGCAGCGGCAGTAGCTCCTTATGGCGTGGCAGGAGCGAACGGGGTTCTGCTGGTGACCACAAAAAAAGGGAGGATGGAGAAACCGACCTTCAGGTACCATAGTTATGTCGGTTTTCAAAATCCAACCTCAATCCCTGATATTCTTGACGCCTATCAGTATTGTAACCTGAAAAACATTGCAGCAGAGAACGTCGGTTTGAGCCGGATCTGGTCTGACGAAGAGCTTCAGAAGTTCAAAGACGGGTCTGATCCGGATTTATATCCAAATCAAAATGCCTATGATCTGTTTGTGAAAAAAAATACGATAGTCACCAATCACAACTTTGAATTATCGGGAGGCACTGAAAAGATAAAATACTATACTTCTGTAGGTTATCTGCGGCAGAATGGATATTGGACGACAAACTATAAGGATAAGTTTAACTATAGTATGGATTTAGAGGTGGAAGCTACGAAAACTACCCAGGTGTCTGTGAGCCTGAAAGGCAGAGAACAACAAAATATGTACCCGGGGTTGGAGGGTACAAACGGAGTTTCATATACCTGGGAGATATTGCGGGCTGCTTTGCCTTATCAGCCTATTGTTTTTTCGAATGGGTTGTATGGCAGAACGGTCGGGCCAAGTATTTATGGCAGTGGCTACTGGAAAGAAAGGACCAATCAGGTGTTGAGCCAGATCTCTGTCACTCAGCAGTTACCGTTCATCAAGGGACTTTCTTTCAAGGGTACTGTGGCCTATGATACTCAAAATTTGATGAGTACAATCTGGTATGAACCCAGAGTAGTATGGTCAATTAAAGATAAGAATGTAAGGCCTTTTGAATTTGTCTCATCGGTTGCCGGACAAGCTAAGGCCAGTCTGTCGAAAAACTATACCAAAACCAATCAGTTTGTATCCCAAACGAGTTTAAACTATTCAAGGTCATTTGATAAGCATAATTTGGCAGCGTTGCTGCTTTGCGAAACGAAGGAAACGAACATTGAAAGTTTATATGCGAAGAGACAAAACTATGAGCTTGACATTGATGAGTTAAATATGGGCAGTTCCAGTCAGGCAGATCTGTCAAACAGTGGTTATTCGACCAAAGCCCGGCAGATCGGATTTGTTTTCCGTTTAAACTACGATTTTGCGACCAAATATTTAGTGGAGCTCAGCGGCCGGTATGACGGGCATTATTATTTTGCCCCGGGAGAGAAATTCGGCTTTTTCCCGGCTGTTTCTCTCGGCTACAGAATATCGGAAGAGAACTTTATGAAAAGCGTCCCCTGGATCGATAATCTGAAGATCAGAGCGTCTGTGGGAGAGGTTGGCGCCCTCGCCGGTGCGGCATACCAGTACCTGAGCGCGTATAACGTAACCAGTAACGCCAGTGTCATCGGAGGGAACACCACCTCCGGGATCAGTGAAAGTGCTGAAGCCAATAAAAATATCACCTGGGAAAGAGCGAAGAAAACCGATATCGGTATCGACGGAACGTTTTGGAAAGGCCTCTTATTTGTTGAGGCAGACTATTTTTATGAACACCGGAGCAACATGCTCGTCACTCCAGGTGTGATCGTACCGGTCGAATACGGGATCTCGATCAGCCAGGTCAACGAAGGTGAAATGGAAAACAGGGGAATTGATTTTACGATCGGGTCAAGTTACAGGTTTTCGAAAGACTTGCGGGTATCGCTCAATGGTACTTTTACTTATGCAAAAAATAAGCTGCTCAAAATCTATGAATCGGCTGCCACCTATGATAACCCTTACAGAAGGCAGACCGGGAGACCTCTTAACACACCTATCGGATACATTTCCCGGGGATATTTCCAGGTTGAGGATTTCGATGAATCCGGCAACTTGTTACCGGGAATAGCCACTCAACCCTGGGGAACAGTCAAACCCGGCGATATCCGGTATAAAGATTTGAACAACGATGGTGAGATCACGCAGTATGATCAGACGGTGATGGGTCACCCTGCCCTTCCGGCGATTATTTACGGGATAGAAGGTGATATTCAATACAGGAATTTCAACCTGAACTTCTTGTTCCAGGGTACGGAGAAGTCAACGATTTTAAAAGCGAGCAGCGCGGCCTGGTTGTTTAATAATAATTATACGGCTCATGTGGAAAACCTGGATTACTGGACCCCGGAAAGCCGGAATGCATTGAATCCCAGGCCAACCCCGACCCCGACAACCAACAATAACCGGCCATCCAGTCACTGGATGAAAGATTGCAGTTATTTACGGCTGAAAAGTGCAACCCTGTCGTACACAATCCCGTCTTCGATCATTCAAACACTCCGGTTTGAGCAGGCCATGGTTTTTGTGTCAGGACAAAATTTACTGACCTTTACCAAATTTACCAACTATGATCCGGAAATTTCTGTGACCGACGCTAACTTTTATCCGCAGACGAAGGTCGTCTCCCTGGGAGTTAACATTTCATTCTAAATTAAACAGTTATGAAAAAAATAATCAACAATTTATTCAGTGAGATTCTGATATTACTGATGATCCTGACGATAATTTCATGTGAAGATTATCTTGAAGTCACTCCCAAAGATAAGATATCTGATTTAAGCGTGTGGAATTCAAAAAGTAATGCAGAATTATTTTTGAACGGCATTTACGGGATTATTCCGGATGAATGCAATACCGGCGATAACGAGGAGTTTTACACCGATAATATCTTGAGTGCGTATGGTACTAACTACAGCAGGGCCACCTATGCTTTGGCTGCCTATACACCGTCGAACGGACCATCCAAGTGGGACCTGTATACCTATATCAGAAAATGTAATGTGTTTATTACCAATGTGACGGAATCTGATCTTGATGAATCATGGCGGACATTACGGCTTGGTGAAGCCCGGTGCATCAGGGCTTATTTATATATGTTGCTTTGGACTCATCATGGCGGTGTGCCAATCATTACAGATGTCCTGAACCGGAGTACGCAGGGTGATGAAATCTTCAGGGCGCGCAACACGTCCGAAGAAATCTATCAATTTATCATTAATGAATGTGCCGAAATAATTCCTGATCTTCCGGTTAAAGCGGCAGAGAAAGGAAGGATCACAAAAGGTGCAGCATTGACCTTAAAGGCTTTTTGCGAATTGTTTTATGCCAGTCCGCTGTATAATACAACGAATGATGTGAACAGGTGGAAGACTGCTGCTGCAACTTATAAGCAGGTAATCGATCTGAACACCTACACGTTATTTCCTGACCTTGGGACTCTTTTCCTTGAGAGTAATAATTATAACAGCGAGGTTATTTTCAGTAAAGGTAAAAAAGGCGGAACTTCGCAAGGTGGAAGCCGGGAAGGTTTGTGGGGACCACTAAAAGTTAATAATGTCAATAAATCGTTTGGATATGCCAATCCTACTCAGGACCTGGTCGATCAGTATTTTATGGCAAACGGACTTTCAATCACGGACCCCGGTTCGGGCTACGATCCCCGGAATCCCTATCTGAACCGCGAAAAAAGGTTTTATAATGACATTCTTTATGATGGGGCGACGTGGCTGGGATATCCGGTTTATTTCTGGATTGGTTCGGGAGATGAGATGACCTTTGATTTTGGAGATGCAGGAGAAGCGTCAAATACGGGTTATGCATACATAAAAGGCCTTAATCCGGCCTATGCAAGTACATTTGGGGGCAATGCCCTTAGTAGTGCCAATTACATCATTTACCGGTATGCCGAAGTCCTTTTAAGCTACGCGGAAGCAAAAAATGAGGCAGAAGGACCTGATGCATCCGTCTACAGCGCCGTAAACCAGGTACGGGCGCGGGTGTCATTACCTGCGTTGCCAGCTGGTTTGACCAAAGAGCAAATGCGTGACGCGATCAGGCACGAACGGCGGGTGGAACTCGCCATGGAAGACAAACGCTGGATTGATCTGATCCGGTGGAAAACCGCAGAAACCATATTGAACGGGACCGTACATGCCGTGAGAATAGAGAAGGTAGATGGGGTAAAAAGGTATACCGTTGTTCCCGCTCCCGGCGGCACAAAAAAATTCGACAGCTCTAAACATTATTTATGGCCTATCCCGCAGTCAGCGATGGATCGAAATGAAAATTTGGTGCAAAATCCGAATTATTAGGAAGCAAACTTAGCCTGAACAACAAATTCTCCGGGTACCACTGAGAATGACTATCAGATTCTTGTGGAC
>CAZOYZ010000447.1:0-4615 GCA_964584045.1 uncultured Prolixibacteraceae bacterium
AATACCTTGTTCTCTAAGCCGTTCAAGGTGTTCCTTCATTGCTTTGACCTGCTCTGCCGGATGTCCCTGCCAAACGGTAACCTCGCCCACTACTTTAAACGGCTGTGCCGAACGGTAAGACTTTGATGGGTTGCCCGGAAACTTTTTATCGGTCAGGTCCGGGTCATCTTCTATTTCGCCTGTCGGCTCTACCAGATAGATCCTCTCCCGCCCTTCGCCAACTGCCAGTTCGGCACCCCAGACGGCAGCATCCAGGGTGGCGGTCAGGAAAATGTACTTTGCGTTCTTCTTTTCCCCGTAGTTCGAGTTAAAGCCAACCTGAATGAGGTCGCCAACGTTTAGGTCGACCCTTGTCCCGTGAAAATAAGTCTGCGCGAAAGGCGTAGCACCTTTTCCGCCTGGCTTCTGTTCGTTTCTGTTTTGTTCCATTGTCAAAGTTTCTGTTGTTGAATGCAGCCTGGTAAGCCTTTATGCTCACATCATTCCCGGGCAACGTTCCAGGGCTTCTACTTAACAACTGAACGGCCGGAATAGTTACATCCAGTATCTTTTTACGACGCGAAAGAAAATTTCGTACATTTGCAAAATGGAACAAACAGATTTTGATAAAGATAAGCTCATAAAGTAAACTCCCAAAATACTTGCTTCTTTATCCCTTCGGGAGCCGTTTTAATCCAGATATGGTTATCAGAGCCTTTCAGGAAATGATTTCGCCTGCCCAAAGTTGTTGTAAAAAGGCTTTCCAGGGGAGTATCAGGATATCACCTATTTTGCGGGGAAAAGGATCATTGCTGACCAAAATCGATTTTTTTACCGCATATTCTTCTGCAAAACTCTTCAATCCTTTCAGATGTCTGGGATTGGCATTGTCGGTTGCCTTCACTTCAACCGCAACTTCGTGATCCCCCAGCACAAAATCTATTTCAATTTGTGAGGCCGTACGCCAGTAATAAACAGGATAATCCAAACCTGAATAGTGGCTGTGGGCGTAAATCTCCTGATAGATGAAGTGTTCGAATGCTTTGCCAAACGCTTCATTTCCTGGCTCAATCTGTCCGCGTTTCAAAAGATAATTGGCGATTCCCACATCGAAATAGTAGAACTTTGGAGCAAGAATAACTCTTCTCTTAGGGTTTTTTTGAAACGACGGAACAAACCGCCCTGTTAATGTGTCAATCAAGATTTGAAAATATTCTTTCGTGGTAGTCGCACTAATCCCACATTCTGTAGCAATGTTGGAGTAATTTACCATTTCACCATTCGAAAAGGCAGCAGACTCCAGAAAGCCCGAAAATGCGCTCACATTTCTTATTCTGGCCTCAGCCATAATTTCATCCCGCAAATAGCTGCCAATATAACCGGATATAAGTTTTTGCGGATTTTCTGAAAGATAGTGGCGAGGTAGTAAGCCGTTGTTGAGTGCACGAACGAGGTCAAAATCAGGAATTTCATTGCTTACCAGCGGGTAAAGCTCATATCGTAAAGCACGTCCTCCAAGCAGGTTGGCTTGTGTCCGAAGAATTTTCCGGGGGCTTGATCCGCTTAGGATAAACCGGTTATGATTATTCTCAATCAGCCAATGCACTTCGTTTAAAAGCGACGGGATTGTTTGAACTTCGTCGATAACGATCGGTTTTTCAGGTTGAGTCGCCGAAACAATCTCTCGTAATTGAGATGGTTGTTTCGATAACCGTTCAAAAACATCCGATTTAAGCAAATCGAACCATAACGAATCAGGAAAAAGTTGTTTTAGAAGTGTGCTTTTGCCGGTTTGTCTTGCCCCCCATAGAAAAAGGCTTTCCACACCTGATCCTGCGAATATTTGTTTCCGAATAAACATGATAATCCAAAGTAAGACTTTTATTTTACATGATAATTCAAACCAAAGGTACAAATTTCACGAGACACTTACAAAAACCTTCTTAGGAATTTAGTTCATTCTGCCCGCCAGTGTGAGTGAATAAATTTTGTCGATAGCCCAATCCGGAGGATGGCAGACTCGTTGTAATTATTTTTTCGCATTTGGGATATTTTGTAATTAGATTTCACACCGTTTAATCATTTTTCATAAATTTGCTTAATCGAATTTCATAAAAAACATGGTGAGTAATCATTTTTCACATCTAATAACTGTTTTTCACGGGAAGAAAGTACCCGAAGAAGGATATTTAGTGGGATATGGATCGCTCATCGAATTTTATGATTTGCCAGTACCCCTCCCCGATCGTTTGGCTTTGATCAGCAAAAAGCACAAACGCTATGAAACAGACGAGTGGATTGTCCTCACCCCAAGATACATGCCGGAAGCCAGCCTGATGAGTACGCTGACATTTGCCTTGAAATATGAAGGTATTGATCTGGCCGTGCTTCATAAGTTATTCGAAAAAATCGGTCCGGAAGAAATCACCGCTTTGGTTTCGAGCGAACCAACAGGCCAGTACAGCCGGAAAATATGGTTCCTGTATGAGTGGCTGATGGACAGCCGGATTGAAATTCCTGATCTGGCTGTTGGAAATTACGTCGATCTGGCAAACCCCAACCTTCAGTACACAGGAGAGGCAATTTCATCGAAAAGACACCGGATCCGCAACAATTTGCCCGGGGTAAGAAAATTTTGCCCCATGATCAGGAAAACACCGTTACTCGCAGAGCTGGCAGGGAAAGACTTATCGCAAAGAATAAAAAATGTGATCGGCAAAATTCATCCGGATGTGATGGCACGAACCGCATCTTTTTTGTTGCTGAAAGATTCAAAAGCATCATATGCGATTGAAGGCGAACGACCTCCTCAGAATCGTGCACAAAGATGGGGGCGGGCAATCGGCCAGGCCGGCCGGAATCAGATAACAAAAGAAGAGTTGCTCAGACTTCAGCAAATTGTGATTGACAATCCGCGATTTACAAAGATGGGTTGGCGTGAACAAGGTGGATTTGTTGGTGAACATGACAGAAAACTTGGAACTCCGATACCGGATCATATATCTGCAAAGTCGCAGGATATTCATTCCCTGATGGAAGGGTTAATCGCTGCCAGTCAGAAGTTGGAAAAAGATGAAGGCTTTGATGCCGTATTAGCGGCAACAATGATTGCTTTCGGGTTTGTGTTTATTCATCCGCTTGTCGACGGCAACGGACGGATTCACCGTTACCTGATTCATCACGTTCTGCTGCGCAAGGAATATGTATCAAAAGGTATCATTTTCCCTGTTTCTGCGATTATCCTGGAACGGCTGGATGAATACCGGAAAGTACTGGAAAGTTTCTCCCTGCCACGTTTGGAACTCATAGAATGGAAGCCAACTGCAGATAACAATATTGAAGTATTAAATGATACGGCTCATTTATACCGTTATTTTGATTTAACCAGGCAGGCCGAATTTTTATATCGATGCGTGGAACAGACCATTGAAAAAACAATTCCTGAAGAAGTCGATTATCTCGAAAAATACGACCGTATGAAAGAGTTCCTGGACAGTTTTATTGAAATGCCCGACAGAACAGTGGCTTTGCTTATCCGGTTCCTGGAACAGGGAAATGGAAAACTTTCGGATGGGGCCAAAACAAGAGAATTTCAGGCGCTGAGTGAGCAGGAAGTAAACGATATTGAACAAAAGCACAAAGAGATATTTGGGTGAAATCATATTTGAAAGCTTCCGAATTTGCAGGTGTAGCGGGTTGAGGCTGGAAACAGGAGAAGGTGTCTTCTCAATAACCAATAACCTCATAATTAACATGTTATGTTTCTATTAATAATTAAAATTTAAGCAGATGCAATTAACAGACAAAATCCATCTTCTTCAAATCAACTTTGAAGTTGCAATTGCCCCAGGTAAAGTGATTCCAAGATTCGTGAATATTCTTATTATATTCGGGGAAAAGATCAAGCTCATCGACACCGGTGTTAAAAATAGCGAACCTGTCATTTTCGACTATATCCAAAAGCAGGGACGTAAAGTCAGCGAAATCGATACGATTATCCTGTCTCATTCGCATCCCGACCATATCGGAAGTGCTGCAAAAATTAAAGAGATCACTGGATGCCGCGTAATTGCCCATAAAAAAGAACAGCATTGGATTGAAAATATTGAACTGCAAAACCAGCAACGGCCTGTTCCCGGGTTCTTCAATCTCGTTAGCCAATCGGTAGGTATCGATTATCTGGTCGGCGGCAACAATGAAGAAATAAAGCTGGAAAATGGGTTGACCATGAGGTTGATTGAGGCGCCCGGACATTCAGCAGGTTCGCTGAATATTTTGTTTGTCGAAGACAAGATCCTCTTTACGGCTGATTCTATTCCGGTAAAAAATGATATTCCCAATTACGATAATTTCGCAGAGCTTATGAAATCACTGGAAAATATCAGGAGGAATACGGAATATGATATCCTGCTGTCTTCGTGGATGCCCGCATTGACCAGGAAAGAAGAAATAGAAAAAGTGTTGGCTGAGGGAGAAGCCTATATGCGACGTATTGATGACGTTGTCCGTAAGCACTACCGGGAAACAGATGGAACTACACTTGAATACTGCAAGTCGGCTATTGAAGAACTCGGATTACCGCTTGTCTTCGTAAATCCCATCGTTGATAAAGCGTTTAAAGCTCATTTGCAATAAC
>CAZOYZ010000448.1:0-4607 GCA_964584045.1 uncultured Prolixibacteraceae bacterium
GCACCGGATCATTTCTTCGGGAGTTCCTGAACAAAGAACATGTCCTCCGCCTCGTCCACCGTCAGGTCCAAGGTCAATAATGTGGTCGGCAACCTTGATCACGTCCATATTGTGTTCAATGACGATGACCGTATTCCCGCGGTCAACCAGTTTATTCAGAACTTCGAGCAGTACCCGGATATCCTCAAAATGCAGGCCGGTGGTAGGCTCATCCAGAATATACAACGTTTTGCCGGTATCCCGCTTGGCCAGTTCCGCAGCAAGTTTAACACGCTGGGATTCTCCGCCCGACAAGGTGGTCGACGATTGCCCCAGGGTAATATAACCCAAACCTACGTCCTGCAACGTTTTTAATTTGTGTGCGATTGAAGGGATATTTTCGAAAAATTCCACACCCATATTAATCGTCATGTCCAAAACATCGCTGATCGACTTTCCTTTGAACCTGACTTCCAGGGTCTCCCTGTTGTAACGTTTCCCGTTACAGCTGTCGCAATGCACATACACATCGGGTAAAAAATTCATCTCGATCAGTTTCATTCCTCCGCCCTGGCATTCTTCGCAACGTCCTCCTTTTACGTTAAACGAGAACCGCCCCGGTTTATAAGCTCTGATCTTCGCTTCCGGGAGTTGGGCAAATAAATTCCTGATATCCGAAAACACCCCGGTATAGGTTACCGGATTTGACCGGGGCGTACGTCCCAAGGGTGACTGGTCAACCTGCACCACTTTGTCCAGGTTGCTCAGCCCTTCTATTTTTTCGTAGGGCAGCGGGTCCAGCAATGACTTATAAAAATGCTGGCTCAACACCGGCTGCAGGGTACCGTTTACCAGACTCGATTTACCACTTCCCGAAACTCCGGTTACGCAGATGAGCTTTCCCAGCGGAAAGGACACCTCTATATTTTTCAGATTATGTCCCGTACATCCGGTCAACGTCAGTACTTTGCCGTTACCCTCTCTTCTTTTCGGGGGAACGTCAATCTTTAGTTTTCCGGTCAGATACCTGGAAGTAAGCGTATCTTCCTTCAGCACTTCGGCGGGAGCACCCGCGGCAACGATTTCACCCCCATGCCTGCCGGCAAAAGGTCCCATGTCGACCAGATAATCGGCAGCAAGCATCATATCCTTATCATGTTCCACAACAATGACTGAGTTGCCGGAATCGCGCAACTGCTGCAGTGCACCGATCAGCCGCAGATTGTCACGGTGATGTAATCCGATACTTGGTTCATCCAGGATATAAAGCACGTTAACCAGTTGCGACCCGATTTGGGTTGCCAGACGGATACGCTGCGACTCTCCTCCTGAGAGCGTTCCGGAAGTACGGTCCAGGGCAAGATATTCCACACCTACATCCAACAGGAACCTGATCCTTGTTCGTATCTCCTTGATAACCTCAGCACCAATTTTACGCTGCCGGTCAGTGAGCCGTTCTTCCAGTCCTGCGAACCACTGATCCAACTCCGACAAGTCCATCCGGGCGAGTTGTGAAATATTTTTCCCATCAACACGAAAATAAAGAAACTCCTTTTTCAGCCTCTGACCATTACATTCGGGACAGGTTTTTTCGCGGACAAACTGGTTAGCCCATTTCCGGGCAGTCTTTGATGGATTATCATCGCGCTGACTGTCAATATACTTGACCACTCCTTCGTAGGTCATCATATAACTCGCCGAACTGCCCAACGGAGAGTTTTTCAGCGTGACCCGCTCGCTGGTTCCAAACAGTACCGCATTCAATCCATCTTCAGGAATATCCTTAATGGGGGTTTTCAACGTAAAACCGAACTGATCGCCCAGGGCTTCGATCTGCCAAAAGATCAGCGTATTTTTCTTCTCCCCAAGCGGTGCGATACCACCCTGCCCGATATTTTTCTGAGGATCGGGAATCACCTTCTCCATATCGATCTCCGCAATCCTCCCTAAACCGTTACATTTGGGACAGGCCCCCTGGGGTGAATTAAATGAAAAATGATGTGGCGCCGGTTCATTATAGGATATGCCGGTGGTGGGACACATCAGTTGCCTGCTATAATATTTCACGTCGCCGGATTCGGCATCAAGGATCAACGAAATTCCGTGTCCCTGTTTCATTGCCGTTTCTACCGACTCCTTTAACCGTTTACGGCTGGGTTCATCCACCCTGAGACGATCAATGACTACTTCGATAAAGTGATTCCTGTAGCGGTCCACGCGCATATTCGGTTTCAGTTCTTCCACCTTCCCGTCAATCCTCGCGTAAAGAAATCCTTTTTTCCGTGTTTGTTCAAAGAGCTCCCGGTAATGGCCTTTGCGCCCTCTTACCAGAGGCGCGAGGACAAAGATCTGCCTTCCGCCGGAACGTTCCATGATCAGGTTCAGGATCTGTTCATCGGTATATTTCACCATCCTTTCCCCTGTTTCATAAGAAAAAGCCTCTGCGGCCCGCGCATACAGCAACCGGAGAAAATCATATATTTCCGTGACTGTTCCAACAGTGGATCTTGGATTCTTATTCGTTGTTTTCTGTTCGATAGCTATGACCGGACTAAGTCCTGTAATCTTATCGACATCAGGACGCTCCATGTTACCAAGGAAAGAACGGGCATAAGCAGAGAATGTCTCGATATACCTTCGCTGTCCTTCCGCGTAAATGGTATCGAAAGCCAGCGACGATTTTCCGCTTCCGCTCAATCCGGTAATTACGGTAAGCTTGTTCCTTGGAATTTCAACGGTTATATTCCGGAGATTATGCACGCGGGCTCCGTCCACCACAATTTTATCTTCCTGCTCAATCAATTCCCCGGCTAATTGTGTTGTTTCTGTTTCCTGCATTTCTATTTGATTTTTACAGTCCGGAAGTCGTTGTCCGGGATCTGAATCGTATATGTTTTCCCTTTTGCGTTGGTCAAATAACTTTCCCGCAACCAGGGGTTCAGCATTTTCAATATTTTATAGTTGGTACCATGCTCTTTTGCAAAAAGCGCGAAATCAGGAATGGCCTTGTCTACCTGGACCGGTTCTGTTTTCCAAACCGGGTATTTTTCATTTTCCCCGACGTGAAAACCAAAATCTTCCGGATTCTCCAGAATAAGTTTGAGAGCCAGTATGCGAAATACATATCGCTCGGTTTCCTCTCCCATCAGCAAATCAAAATAACTCTGTTCCTGCTGAAGGCTCATCTGACGGTCCACGAAGCGCCTCCCGGCATTATAAGAGGCAGCTACCAGCGCCCAATTCCTGTATTTCAAAAAAGAATCTTTTAGATAACGGCAGACAGCCCGCGTTGCCAATGTAACATGGTACCGTTCATCTACCTCCTTGTTCACTTCAAGCCCGTACTCAATAGCCGTTTCTCTCATGAACTGCCAAATACCCACCGCCCCTGCAGGCGAAACAGCGCGGGGGTTAAACCCGCTTTCGGCCAACGCGAGGTATTTGAAATCGGGCGGAATAGTATCAGCCTCCAGAATAGGTTCGATCATTGCAAAATAACGTGGAGAAAGCTTCAGATATCGCAACGTCTGGGAATGGAAATAACTGTTTATCAGCAGCTCGCGTTCCAGACTCTCGCGCACATCAACGTAATTGAGGGGGATTGGTTCTCCCGCAAAAGACAAACTGTCGGGAACCGGTGGTGAAGTATAAAAATCATCCTCTTCATTGACGGGTTTCTCCTCCTGCGGATAGGTAGAAGCTTCAAAAAAATAAAATCCGGCTGTCAGGACACCGGTAAAAATCAAGATCAGAACTAACCGGTTAACTATCTTTTTCATGGAATGAACTATCTGGATTAAACGGTAAAAATAGTGATTTTTGCCGTGCCGGATATCATGCCCTTGCCTAAATTCAAAAAGCTCTTTAAAACCGGTAGCTTACACCCGTGTAAATTCCTATGGAATAAGGTTTAAAACTCACGTCCGGACTGCTGCTCAGCGACTGAAGGTAATACTTAAGCTGAGGTTCAATATTGAACCGTATCTTGCCGGTTAACCGGTAACCCAATCCGACACCCACACTGGCCGAATAATTCATAAAGTTCATATCCTTCGTCTCGCCGATGTATGTTTCGCTCCCGCCGTCTTTCAGAAAAACCTGATTGCCCACCAGCATATTCGCGCTGACCCCTCCAAGCATCTCCATATTCCAGATCTTGTCTACCAGACGATACCTCACCAGCAAAGGGATTTCAATGTACTCAAACCGCTGGTTAAAATTGTCGTTGGTCAGGCGCAGTTCATCACTGGCATCGGCAGACTCCATGACACCGGAAACACGAACGGTGGGAGGAAGCTGTTTGATCTCGACCACACCTGCCGATGCATTCATCATCAACTTTCCTGCTTCCAACTGAACATTGTTATTGGAGTACGTGTACTCCAGTGAATGATCCAGGGCCATTGACCGGTTGTTTCCATAGGTACCGGACGACTGGCCGAGCCTGCTGTAATGCAGTCCGCTTTGCAGGCTCCAGCGCTTACCTGCTTTATATTCCATGGTTACACCACCGCCTATGGTTACATTCTGTTTTTCACCCGGGCGGGACATATTGCTGGCGTAAGCCGCATCATACGAACTCTGATTCACAGAAAAAGCAGGCGATACCATCGCACCAATACTCCAGT
>CAZOYZ010000449.1:0-4599 GCA_964584045.1 uncultured Prolixibacteraceae bacterium
CGCGCATGTGGGATTTTCAGTGGGTTATACTCCTAAAGAACGCGAAAAACTGGCAGATGTTTACATGGCAGATTTTAAACAGATATTCGGATACTATCCCAAATCGGTTGGTTCGTGGTTCATCGATGCCCACACGTTGAATTATCTGGCAGGGAAATACGGCATTATCGCTTCGTGCAACTGTAAGGATCAGATTGGGACCGATGGCTACACGTTGTGGGGTGGCTACTGGAACCAGGCGTATTACCCCAGTAAAAAGAATGCCTACATGCCGGCGCAAAACGCAGAAAACCAGATTCCTGTGCCTGTTTTCAGAATGTTGGGGAGCGATCCCGTACGCCAGTATGATGAGGGACTGGAAAAACAGATGCAGGGAGTGATGACCCTCGAGCCGGCTTGTAAACTTGGCGGAGGAGACTCAACGTGGGTAAACTGGTATTTCCGTGAATTTGTGGCAGGAGAATGCCTGGAATACGCCTATGTACAGGTCGGGCAGGAAAATTCATTTACCTGGGAGCAAATGTCGAAAGGATTTGAGATCCAGTTGCCTCTGATTGCAGGTTTAAGGGATGAGCACAAAGTGAAGGTGGAAACTTTAGCTGCTTCGGGGCGGTGGTTTCGGGAACGTTATCAAACTACACCTGCCACTTCGGTGACTGTTACCAACGATCTGGAAGGGAGCGACAAAAAAACAGTATGGTTTAATAGCCGCTTTTACCGGGCTAACCTGCTGTGGGAAAACGGGAGTCTGCGGTTTCGCGACATCCATCTGTTCGACGAAAATCTACAGTCCGGCTATCTTACAACCAAAGGAACGTCAAACCAGTGCCTGTACCATGCCCTTCCGTTTGTCGACGGATATACCTGGAGCACGCCGGAGACCAGCGCAGGGTTACGCTTAAAAGCGGTTGTTGAAGGAAATGAAATTCTGCTTACCGGCGACGATCCGGTCATTGAAGAAACTTCTGCCGGGAAACTACTTATCACCTGGCCCCTGCAATCGGTTAAAGCGAATGTGATTTTCGAGATCGACGAACGTGGAATAACCATACAAATGAAGGAAAAAATTCCGGTGGACTGGTTTCTGGATTTGACGGTTGACGACACGGCAAAATTACCCTTCGAAAAGGTCGAGAAAAACAGGATTGGTGCCCGTTTTAAAGAAACGGATTATTCAGTAACCGCCCAAAAAGGGTCGTTCTCGCAGCCCGGCGGCAGTGTTGTTTTCCGGATTTCACCGGAAGACAGCCGGATTGTGCTATGCTTTTCGCGGAATTTATAACCGTTTGGTCAACTTAAACAGAGGTGGAGAAAAACTTTGTATCGATGAGTAAAACAGAAAAAAGTATCCTGATTGTATTATTGATCCTTTCAGGAGCAGGTATCCATCTGAAATCCGGCTTCGGGCAGACCGCTTCTGCGGGCGAATTGCCCGCATATAAAAATCCGGTTTTCCCAACTGAAAGAAGAGTGGAAGATCTGCTTTCGCAGATGACCCTTGACGAAAAAATCGGTCAGCTTTCCTGTATGACGGGCTGGGAAATGTATTCAAAAACCAGGAATAGCGTTTTGCCCTCCGACAATTTTAAAAAGGCTGTAAAAGAACAGCAACCCGGGATGTTTTGGGCAACCTTACGGGCTGACCCCTGGACTGAGAAGACCCTGGAGACAGGTTTAGATCCGGGGCTGGCTGCCGAAGCAACCAATCTGCTGCAGAAATATTTTATCGAAAATACGCGCCTGGGGATACCGTTGTTATTTGCCGAAGAATGTGCTCACGGGCACATGGCAATCGGCACTACTGTTTTCCCGACTGCAATCGGGCAGGGAAGTACATGGAACCCCGGATTAATCCGGCAGATGGCGGCTGCTATAGCTGCCGAAGCAAGGGCTCAGGGGGCGCATATCGGGTACGGCCCCATTCTTGACCTTGTCCGGGACCCCCGTTGGTCGAGGGTAGAAGAAACTTTTGGCGAAGACCCTTACCTGAATGGACAGATGGGAATAGCCGTCGTTAAAGGGTTCCAGGGAAACGATCTGAAAAGCGGGAAAAACCTGGTTTCAACCTTAAAACATTTTACAGCTTACGGAGCTTCCGAAGGAGGGCACAACGGCGGAAACGCCAGGGCAGGAATGCCGGAACTTCACAATTCTTTCCTTCCTCCGTTTAAAGATGCGATACTTGCAGGTGCGTTATCGGTTATGACTGCCTATAATTCGATCGATGGAGTCCCCTGCACTTCCAACCGTTATCTGCTTGAAGATGTTGTTCGCGGCAAATGGGGATTTGATGGTTTTTTTGTTTCCGACTTAGGGGGAATTTCTTCGTTACGCTCCGGGCACCGTGTAGCTGAAACACCAGCTCAGGCAGCGGCTTTAGCTTTGAACGCCGGAGTGAATGTTGACCTTGGCGGCGAAGATTACGGAGAAAACCTAAAGAACGCACTTCAGGAGGGATTGGTACAAATTGAAGATATTGACCAGGCTGTCCGATGGGTATTAAAAGTGAAGTTTGAAATGGGTTTATTCGAAAACCCGTATGTAAAATCTGCAGAAGCTAAAGTGAAAGTCAGAAATGAAGAGAGTATCCAACTTGCCCGACAGGTAGCCCGCGAATCAATTGTTCTTTTAAAAAATGAAGGGAGTATTTTGCCGCTGTCAAAGAAAATAAGAAGCATTGCTGTAATCGGGCCAAATGCCGATACGATGTATAACCAGCTTGGCGATTATACAGCGCCTCAAAATGATGATAATATTATTACTGTTTTGGAGGGTATCCGGGCTAAAGTTTCTGAAGATACTCAAATCAGGTATGTGAAGGGGTGTGCGATCCGCGATACCCTCCATGCCAACATCGACGAGGCTGTGGATGTCGCAAGAAATGCAGAGATTGTAGTTTTGGTGCTGGGTGGCTCCAGCGCCCGCGACTTTAAAACCAGTTATGAAAAAACAGGCGCGGCTTCAGTTTCAAAATCTTCCGGAATCGTCAGCGATATGGAATGTGGCGAAGGATTCGACCGCGCTTCACTTTCTCTTTTGGGTAAACAGATGGAACTCCTGAAAAAAGTATTGGAAACAGGTATCCCGGTAATCGCTGTTCTGATTGAAGGACGCCCGCTTAACATGAATGGATTTGAAAACCAGGTTTCCGCACTCATTAATGCATGGTACCCCGGTATGGAAGGGGGAAATGCAGTAGCCGATGTTTTGTTTGGCGATTACAATCCTGCGGGCAGGTTGCCTGTTTCAGTTCCCGGAAGCGAAGGGCAGATTCCGGTATATTACAACCACAATTCTCCCGGCAGGAGAGATTATGTTGAAATGAGTTCAAAGCCGCTTTACCCCTTTGGTTATGGACTAAGCTATTCCCGTTTTGAATACAGGAATCTGACAGTGAAATCTTCGGAAGAAGGTGGTAACCTAAGCGTTGACGTATCCTTCACGCTTAAAAATTCGGGGGAGATGGACGGAGACGAAGTTGTCCAATTGTACATTCGCGATCTGTTTGGTTCGGTGGTAACCCCCGAAAAACAGTTAAAACGGTTTCAGCGGATATTTCTCCGGGCTGGCGAAGAAAAAGAAATCCGTTTTGTCCTGACTAACAAGGATTTTGCTCTTTTCAATTCGGAAATGCAATGGATGGTTGAACCTGGCGATTTTTTACTGATGGCCGGCAGTTCTTCTGAAGATATTCTCCTGACGTCGAAAATTACAATCAGTTGTGCCGTGAAATGATGACACATAAAACCATAAGAAGGGCTGAGATTGGTGCCGGCGGATGTTTACGGTAAATCAACAGGGAGGAATACGGTAAAAAGGGTTCCTTTCCCTACTTCGCTTTCCACGCGAACGCTCCCCCTGTTTTGTTCCACAAGGTCCTTTACAAGTTTTAATCCCAGACCGCTCCCTTTTTCACTTTTTGTTCCAAGGGAAGTGTACGTTTCATTGCTGTCAAAGATTTTACGCAAAATGTGCTCAGGGATTCCCACTCCTGTATCGAGGATTTTGACGGCCAGGCTGTTATTTTCAGAAAGATCCGCATTCATGATAATCTTGCCCCCCTCAGGAGTAAATTTTATGGAGTTCGACAGGATATTTCTAAAAACGGTATGAATGGTAATTTCATCAAAATAAGCAGTCAGGTCTTTATTTATCTTTAGTTCTGCGGAAATGCCTTTTGCCCTGAGGTTCCCTTCCAGAAGATTTAAACAGTCTTCAAATATGGGGAGAACAGCCAGTTGCTGGGGTTTTAATGTGATTGCATCCGATTGCAGTTTCGTCCACACCAGGAGGTTATTCAGGAGCGCTTCAGTTTCATTGGTAATTTTTCCCAGATGACCCATTATTTCTTTGATGTCGATCTCTTCTTCGCTGAAGTTCTCATCAGTGACGAGATTGACAAGCATCGAAATACTTGCAAAAGGAGCACGTAAATCGTGAGCGATAATGGAATAAAGCCTGTCCCTGGTTTTGATCGTATCCTGTAATTTCTTCTTTGCAAAATATAATTCAAGTTGCGTTTTCACTCTTGCAAGCAGTTCCGTACGGATAAAAGGCTTCGTCAGGTAGTCAACCCCTCCGGCCTCAAAACCCATGACG
>CAZOYZ010000450.1:0-4562 GCA_964584045.1 uncultured Prolixibacteraceae bacterium
GCGCAAAATTGAAATTGCTGGTTATAATTGTGATCCTGATTTCTTTAACTGCCCCCATGCGGGGGAGCGTATCCGTGGCAGTTCCCTTACAACGATCATCCTTCCGGTTTTGCATACCGGGCAAAGGCATGGATTTACCCCGGTCAGCCGGGCAAACCGTTCCATGTTTGTTTCCGGCGGTTTTTGTTGTTTGACAATGGTGTCAATATCCGGTTTCTGTTGGGGAACAAATTGCAGTTTGAGATTGCGCTTTACGGTGTGGTTGTAAAATCTGTTAAAGTCGAATTAATAAACATTACTATAACGCGATAAGTGAGTGCTCTGAATCCCGCACTGCGCATACCGGCGGACGTTGCGTGAATATTTACCATAATTACTTTAATGAAAATAAAGATTAAGATATAACTGCCAGTTAATTAATGTCTAAATACTTGACAATTAGTTTAAAAACCATTATATTTAAACTTTATCTGTGAGAGAAGTACACCCTAGTTTTATAATGGTAATTCTAATTTCTTGTTTTATTTTTACATTAGATTATGGTAATAAACATAAACAATCTTGAAGATTTAGTAAATCTTGCCAAACAAACAAGGTGGTTAAATCGTCCTCTTGTCAATAAGGTCAATATTAATGTAAATGGTATTAAATCAGAGAAAGTTAAGTATTTCGAAAAAATGCTTCAAAAACTTTTAAATGATTGTGGTTGTCATTGGGGGGAGTTGTTTCTGGTCATCACATTTTTAGCATGCTTTCTACCTCCCATGATAGCAAATGGTTTTACATGGAGAATCTTTCTAATTTCTTTGGCTATTAGCTCTGTTGCAGCAGTTATAGGGAAACTTTTTGGTCTCTACTCAAGCTACCGAAAATTGCATAAACTTTATAACGATATCTCATTAAGCATTCTAAATACTAAACAAACTTAAAATTTAAATTATGAACGGCTGTTTAGAAGTTCGGAAATGGATGACTGAGGAAATCCGTCAACCTTTTGAAGAATTCATTTCAAAGGCTGAAGAAAAATGCACAGAAGCAAGACGTTGGGTAGAACACAAGGTTAGGAAACCTGTAGAAAGCAGGCGTAAAAAAGTTGAAAAAAAGTGCAAAAAGAAAAAGTGTAAATGGTATTGTGTATGTTGCAACAAATGGTTCTGCTGGTTAGAAACCATAATTGAGCGAATTGTTGAATGGATTATTGAAGTTGTGGGTGAATGGCTTGTAGAAATAATCTGTAAAACCATCGTCAAAATCATCAAAATCATTGTCGAAGTGGTTATTACGGTAGTTCGCTTTATAGTTGTCGGATTCACATGTTTGTTTATCAATCCGCAAGGCGCATTGGATGCATTAATCGACCTATGGTTCGATTTTGTTGGTATTGTCAGTAATGCCGGAGACCTTGTCAGCGACATTATTGATGCCGTTTCAGACCTACTCGATATTACACGGGAATTTATCCTGAATATTGCTGATAAGTTTGGTGCTTTTGGACGCTTTTTCGGAGGAATAATTGCCGGAATACTCGGATTAGAGAGAAGAATTGCTGATGGAATAGGCCGCCTATGGGATGGTATCTTTGATGTAATTGAAGGAATTTTACACCTTGATTTCTGCTTTGCTCTTGAAGGCTTGCTTGATGGCATCGGTTTTGGATTAGGGCAGGCTATTTTTGGAACAACCGGGGTTTTGTCGCTTGCTTCCAATGGTGCCCGAGACGGTATTGAAAGAGATATATTGCGAAGCTGGCTCTCGAAATACATTCAAGAACACTTTAAAGGAGATGCATTAGAAAAAATTGAAGAGCTTGTCAATATTGAAAGCTGTTCCTTTGGTATTGACTGGCCAGTATATCCGTTGCGTTGTACCATATCATCTCATTCACAAATTGATCTCAGAGCACTTCATAATAAAGGTGAAATAAATCTATACGATATTGCCGGATATGCTCCCTTTGGATGTAAAGACACAACTGTGGTTCGTAGTGTATATGAACTTGTATATAAAGATACTGATTACAGAGTTTCTGTCGGCGATATCAGAGCATACCTCAGAGAGGGACCTGAAGCTGCTCCGGAATTCGTTCTTATCGCAGGCAACAAACGTGTATTTAAAGATGTATTGGAAGTTGCAACGCAAAAACTAAGGCAAATAGCAATAAATTTGGATTGCAGACCACTGGACACCTTCGAAATTAATGTTGAAGAAAGAATCCTGTCAGACGCAACGCCTATCGCCCAACGAATTAAAAATGAACTGAATCTTAGTGATATTTGCGATTTACCGGCTGTTTTGGTTTTTGGCTATGATCCTCATCGCTTTGGTCTTGCATCTACATATTGGATTGACGGAGACCGGGTACCTACTGCTGCAACTATTCGAATTAGCTTTATGGCTTATCTGTTTGGGACGGTACTCGCCCATGAAATGGGGCATTGTTTTTCCATTAAGCATGATGGCCACAATGGAATGGAGAATATCATGTACACAATGGAAGATGAAGCAGGACTGGATCCGATTACAGGCGCTACGGTTATTGAGTATCTTCTGGTTGGAGGCGAACCACGTTTTACCCTGCAGGATGGTAAAGATGCCTGGACATGGATATTAACTAAAACTCTTAGTTGTATTCTCAATTAATCAGATTTTCAATTTTTTGAATATAAATATTTAAAGTATTGATAACAAACCATTGGCGAAGAAACTCTTACCTGGGTAAATATACTTTCCTGTGGGTCTGACACAATTTCTTCCACAAATCCCACCCGACCTCTACAAATTTTTGTAATCTGTACCAGGCCGATTGCTTACTGTGGAATTATAAAAAACTAACTGCCCCTTGAAAATATACCAATTTTTGGTACTTTTGATAAAAATTATTGATATGAATCGAAACACATCTATATCGTTGGGAAGCTATTTTGATAAATTTGTTAGAGGACGCATATCTGCTGGGAGGTACAAGAATGCAAGTGAAGTGATTCGGGCAGGTCTAAGGCTTCTGGAGGAAGAAGAAAACAGAATGGTTGCATTAAGGGATGCTATTCAAGAAGGTATAGAAAGTGGGATTTCTCATGATTTCAGTCCTGAAAAGCACTTACAAATCTTGAAAGCTAAAAAGAATGGCAAAATATGAGCTTACTAATAAAGCTGTAGAGGATTTAACTGATATTTGGAACTATACATTTGAAAATTGGTCAGAACGCCAGGCGGACAAGTATTATCAACTGCTTATTGAAAGTTTCACAGAAATCGCAGATAATCCTATTCTGGGAAAAAACTTCGATGCAATAATTGAAAGCTTAAAAGGATTTAAAGTTGGCAGACATATCGTATTTTATAGAGAAACAGAAAGAAAAAGGATTGAAATTATTAGAATTCTTCATGACCATATGGATTTGAAGAACAGAATTATAGAAAAATAACTCCGCATCGAATAGCCCGCCCCGAAAACTCGCATTTCGCGTTAGGCGTAAATTAAGAAAAGCTTGCATTGTACGGATCATTGGAGTATATTTGTACGTATAAAATATTTCGATATGGACTCGAAGCTGACTTTAAAACTTGATAAGTTCGTGATTGATAAAGCAAAGGATTATGCTTCCTCACAGAAAAGAAGCTTATCACGGATTATTGAATCCTACTTGAGATCGTTGGTAAATAAGAACAACCCTAAAGAGACAGACGATATTGAGATATCTCCCTTTGTGAAAAGTATGGCGACCGGTGTCAAGGTTCCTGCTGATTTTGATTACAAAAAAGAGTATGGTGACTATTTATCAAATAAATATAAATGATTCCCAAACTCTTTATTGATACAAACGTGATGATGGACCTATTGGGTGAAAGGGTTCCTTTCTATGAGTCTATTGCCAAGGTAGCTACGCTAGCAGATAAAAAAAAAATAAAAATGGTAGTATCTGCCTTTTCATATCCGACAGTTTATTATTTACTTAGTAAATTTGAGAGTTCTGAAAATGTGAAGGAGAAGCTAAGGAAATTTAGGATAATTTCAGAGGTTTCCGATTTAGATGAAATTACTATTGAAAAAGGATTGGCATCAAACTTCAAAGATTTTGAAGATGCCTTGCAGTACCATTGTGCTTTGAAAGCTGATTGTGATATTCTCTTAACAAGAAATGCTAAGGATTTTAAGGAATCATCCATGCCTGTAATGTCAGCAGAGGAATTTCTTCAAAGCGTTAAGAATAAATAATCTACGCCTAATCGAATAGCCCGCCTTGCCGGCAAGCGCTGACAGGAAAAGGCTTTCACACCACTGTAGGTAAGCGAGCTTCGCTCTTGCATTTCAATCAAAACGCCCACCGGGCATTTTTATCTCAGGCACATACAGCGATTCATTAAGATTTTACTTTTTTTACCGGCTTTAAACGATTTTGAGGATGCTCTACAAAAATTACGCTGTGGTCAAGTCTGAAATTATCGATTTGACAATCATCTGTTTTCCGTCTTTTTCATGATCTGCCTGAACTTGTGATCCAGTCCAAGTAAAACCAAAACCAGGAACGCAATATAAAAGCAGTAGTTATATAACGGACTGT
>CAZOYZ010000451.1:0-4560 GCA_964584045.1 uncultured Prolixibacteraceae bacterium
AAGGGACGAACTGGGACGGGAAACCGGTTATTTTTGATGTCAACGTTCCCCGGGGAAAAGTCCAGGCGCTGTGGTTCGGGATGCAAATCCCGGAAGATGCCAGACCGGGTCGGTATGAAGGCGAGATCACCCTTGCTGCCAAAAGCTGTCCTCCTGCAAACGTAAAGGTGAAGATCCATGTGGGGGGAGAAAAGCTTGGCGACAAAGGCGACGGCGATCTGTGGCGGCATAGTCGCCTGAGATGGCTCAACTCGACCATTGGAACCGACAGTCTTCCGGTTGCGCCTTATCAGAAAATGCAACTGAACGATTCCGTGATCATTGCTACAGGCAAGGAAGTCATGGTGGGGCAGAACGGGTTAATCCGTTCTGTAAAGGTAAACGGGAAAGAAATTTTTGCACAACCTGTTGAATTTATTTTGGTGACCGATAAAGGCCCGGTCAGATTGACTTCAACGAACAGGACGATCCGGCAGGATGCAGACGGACTGGTCAGTTGGCATTCGGAAGGAACTTCCGGGGAGGGAATCCGATTTGATTGTGATGCCTACATGGAATATGATGGTTATGTTCATTACAATATCGGGGTTCGTTCGGAGAAAATGGTTACCGCCCGGGATATCAAACTGGTAAGCCGGTTAACTCCTGAGGCATCCGAATATTTTATGGGGGCAGGCTACAAGGGAGGTTTACGTCCGGAAAATTATACATGGGACTGGAAGGGACCGTGGGACAGCTACTGGATAGGCGGTGACCGGGCAGGGTTACACATGGAACTGAGGGGAGGGGCCTACCATGGTCCGTTGCTGAATGATTATAAACCGGCTCCACCTGTATCATGGGCTAATGAAGGTGAAGGCAGAATAAACGTAAAAGGAGCATCAAAGGAAAGAGCAATTGTTGAGGTTTCAACAGGAAAGAGGATCTTGTCTCCCACTGCTGCTGATTTTGAATTTGCCTTTCTGATCACACCGGTCAAACCGGTTGACACCCGCAGCCATTTTTCTCAACGGTATTATCATGCTGATCCGGGAGGTTTTGCCAAAGCAGCCGGCGAAGGCGCCAACATTGCCAATATTCACCATTCCATGAGCCTGAATCCGGTGATCAATTATCCGTTTATCGTCCGGGATTCACTGATCAGGTATATTCAGGAGCAACACGCCAATCACAGAAAGGTGAAGTTGTATTATACGATCAGGGAGCTGTCCAATTACACCACGGAAATTTTTGCGCTGAAAAGTCTGAACCATGAGATCTTTGTGTCAGGCGTCGGTTACGGCCTTCCCTGGCACTGCGAACATCTGATCGATGATTATAAGCCAGCCTGGTATACCGAACTGCCCGGGCAAAATGCAGATGCAGCGTTGGTGCTGAATGGTTTCTCCAGGTGGATCAATTACTACCTGGAAGGCTTGAGGTGGATGTTTGAAAATTATCAGATTGACGGGATCTATATGGACGACGTGTCGTTCGACCGCCCGGTCATGAAGCGGATGCGCAAGATCATGACGGCCTGCAGACCGGGTTCGCTTATTGACCTTCATTCCAATACCGGCTATTCCATCGGCCCGGCGAACCAGTATACCGGTTTTTTCCCGTATGTGGACCGGTTGTGGTTTGGCGAAAGTTTTAAATATAATCAGATGATGCCCGACGAATGGTTTGTCACTTTTTCCGGGATCCCGTTCGGGATGATGAGCGAGATGCTGCAGGACGGGGGTAACCGTTTTCTTGGGATGGTATATGGCGCAACCGCCCGGCATTCCTACGGCGCATTTTCTCCGGCTCCGGTATGGGCGTTATGGAGCAGATTTGGTATTGCTGATGCAAAAATGGAAGGCTATTGGTCAGACGATTGTCCTGTTCAGACGAACCATTCGAATGTAAAGGCCACTGCATTCATGGAGAAAGACAGCGTACTCATTGCCTTGGGGAACTTCGATCCGGCGGACCGGCAGGTGAAACTGACATTTAACTGGACGGCATTGGGAATGGATCCCGCGAAAGCCATCCTCGAGGCCCCTGAGGTTGAGAACTTCCAGGCAAAGCATGTCTGGTCAGTGAACGAAGCTGTTCCGGTGAAGAGCAAGGAAGGATTACTGCTCATTTTGAAGGAAAAATAAAAGGGGCTTCTGCCCATTTGGAACAATAAGACGATGAAACGAGCCATGATTGCCATACCTCTCACACAGGAGCAAACATGTTTGCGAGTTGTCGAGCGTGAGCAAAATCTACGAAGTGAATTTTGCGATTAAGCGAGAACAGTAGAAAACTTCATTGAAAAACAGATGCTGATACGCAAATTGCAGAGGCGTTAATTGAAAAGATAAACAGATGAAAACTTTTTACACAATCATTATTTTACTAACCCTGCAAATTGGATTTTTTTCCTGTCGCAGGGAATCTGCCGAAAGCAGAATTGCTTCCGGTAATCTGCAGTTTCAACAGCTGGCCCCGGTTTGGGATGAAGCGATTCCGCTGGGGAACGGGATGCTGGGAGCGCTGGTCTGGCAGAAAGACAGTAACCTGCGTTTTTCGCTCGATCGGGCTGATCTGTGGGATCTGCGCCCGATGGATAACCTTTCCCGTCCGGAGTTCAGCTACCGGTGGGTACAGGAGCAACTTGACAAAAATAACTATAAGGCGGTTCAGGAACTGTTCGATGTTCCTTACGACCAAATGCCGGCGCCGTCAAAAATCCCGGGCGCGGCGCTGGAATTTGAGATCAGCCGTCTGGGGAAAATAAGAAGTGCGGAACTGGATATCGTTCATGCACGATGCCGGGTTGAGTGGGAAAACAAGACCCGGCTCGAAACTTTTGTTCAGGCAGATCGTCAGTCCGGTTGGTTCAGATTTACAAATATCGAGGGGGATCTGAGCCCTCAGGTGATCCCTCCTGCTTATGGAAGCGGAAAGGACTCCGTGGGCGGAAATCCGGTTGCCGGACTGGATCTGCAACGGCTGGGTTATGAGCAGGGGAGTGTGATCACAACTCCGGAGAAACAGGTATACCGGCAAAAGGGATGGAATGGTTTTGAATACGAGGTGGCGGTGGCCTGGAAGTTTGCAGCGAATACCCTGACCGGGGTCTGGAGTATAAGCTCTTCCTTTTCGGAGGGAACCGGCGGGGAAAAGGCCGGTTCCCTGGTGACTGGCCTGCTTAACCGCACCGGTTTTGAGGAAGCGTTCGACGCTCACTGTGCCTGGTGGAAAAAGTTCTGGTCGAAATCGTCGGTTTCCCTTCCCGATCCGGTACTGGAAAAACAGTACTACCTGGAATGCTATAAATTCGGTTCCGTGGCCCGGCCGGACTCGCCTCCCATTTCACTCCAGGCGGTATGGACGGCCGATAACGGGAAACTGCCGCCCTGGAAGGGGGATTTTCACCATGACCTGAATACACAGTTGAGCTACTGGCCTGCCTATGCCGGGAATTATACTGATCTTGAATCGGGATTTGTGAACTGGTTATGGACATACAAGGATACATTCAAAAAATATACGAAGACCTATTTCGGGACTGAAGGTTTGAACGTTCCCGGGGTAACCACGCTGACCGGCGAACCTATGGGGGGATGGATCCAGTATTCTCTGGGACCGACGGTAGCCGCCTGGCTGGCTCATCACTTTTACCTGCATTGGGTTTATTCACAGGATGAGGCTTTCCTGAAAGGAAGGGCATACCCGTGGCTGAAGGACGTCGCACAGTATCTTGACGCGATTTCTGTAAGGGAACAAAACGGTAAAAGAAAGCTGCCTGTCAGTTCGAGTCCTGAGATTTTTAATAATTCACCGGAAGCATGGTTCCGTCAAACCACGAATTTCGATCTGGCGATGATCCGGTGGACTTTTGAAAAGGCTTCGGAACTGGCCGGGGAACTTGGTGAAACAAATGATTCGCTTAAATGGCGGGCTGTTTTGAATGAATGGCCTGAATTCGCCCTGGACGCAAAGGGAGGCCTGGCATTTGCACCGGGCCAGGATTATACGGAATCGCACCGGCATTTTTCCCACTTGGTTGGCTGGCATCCGCTGGGAGTGATCGACTGGTCAAACGGAAAGGAAGATCAGGAGATCATCCTTTCAACACTAAAGAACCTGGAACAAAGAGGATCGGACCGGTGGTGCGGTTATTCCTTCAGTTGGCTGGGGAATCTGTATGCGCGTGCATTTGAAGGAGAAAAGGCTGCCGAAACCCTTCGGATCTTTGCGGAAAATTTCTGTTTAAAAAATAGTTTTCATGCCAATGGCGACCAGTCAGGCAAAGGTTATTCGAAATTTACCTACCGTCCTTTTACCCTGGAAGGCAACTTCGCTTTTGCCGCCGGGATACAGGAAATGCTGATCCAAAGCCATACGGGGTTGATACAGCTTTTTCCGGCCATTCCGCAAAGCTGGCAGGATGTCAGCTTTAAAACACTGCGGGCGGAAGGAGCTTTCCTCGTTTCTGCAGAGCAAAAGGAAGGGAAAGTGGAAAGCGTGGAAATTGTCTCTGAAAAAGGAGGACTGTGCCGGTTAAAGAATCCTTTCGGATCAGCGAATTTTAAAGCAAAGGGC
>CAZOYZ010000452.1:0-4549 GCA_964584045.1 uncultured Prolixibacteraceae bacterium
AGCCCGGCAGCGCCTGAAAGCCGCCGGAAGAGGGATATTCCTGATCTTAAGCCGGTGGCTAAGGACGTATGAACGCATATATGGTTTTGAAGATAAGGTATTTCAAAGGGCTTCCGTAATTCAGACGCCGGACCATCCGGTAATAGCGCCTGTTAAATTCCATGTTCCTTTTAAAATTGACGATCCTGAGGTGCAGCGATTTCCTCTTCTTTATGGCGCCGAGAGCATTACCTGCATGCTGGCGGTATTTGACCGTCGGTTCCTCCACAAAGGAAACGGTGCCGTATTTGGCTGCGCACAGACCGATCCAGGTGTCGTGCATGACGATCTCTTTGGGGAAGGGGAAAATATAGTGTTTCAGTGGCCTGTTAAACACGACGGTGCAGCCGGTGATGCTGTTGCATACGCCCAGAAAGTTGAAAGTCCGGAGAATACGGGGATTGATCCCTGCATATTCCCAGAAGGACGGGCTGATCAGATCCAGCGATTCGCCGACCACCTCAAGGTCGGTGTGCACCAAAACAGGCCAGGCGGGGCTCTTTTTCTCCGCCTTCTTCAACTCCTCCAGAGTGAGCTTCAGCTTGTTATCCATCCAGATGTCATCCTGGTCGCTCAACGCGATATAGTCGCCGCGGCACAGGCCGATCGCTTTCTGAAAATTCATGCTGACCCCCAGCGATACTTCGTTTTTGTACACCTTCACCTTCTTTTCCGCTTTCGCAATTTCTTCGAGGATGTCCACGGTCCCATCGGTGGAACCATCGTCGCAGATAATAATTTCGTTGGGAGGTAAAGTCTGGCGTAAGATGGAAGCGATCTGTCCGCGGATGTATTTGCTGCCGTTAAAGGTGGTCAATGCGACTGAGATCATGTTGCCGGTTTTTTGGAGGTTGGAGAAAGAGATCCCTGTTTTTGCTGAGATGGGCGCTTTCGCAGGGACGATGTAAACTTTCTGAGCCTCAGCCGCGCGCCCTGCAGCAAGGAGACCTTTCTTTTTTGATGGGGGGCATACCGGAATGCGGCGCTTGACCGGATGTTAAAGTGGCCGTCGAAAAGCGGCGTGCACGTGATCCCCAGCTCCCAAAGCAAGTATACGAGGCTCAACTGGTCTCTTTTGCTGAAGGCATTGAGGAAGGCCCACCAGGCCTCGCCCAGCCGGATCATATCAGGGTGAAGATGGCGCCGGTAAATCACGTTGTTCTCAAATAAGCCGTAATTCCGGGGGAAGCCTTTTTGCTGCAGGTACTTCATTTGTTTTAAGATCACCCGTCTGCGTTCGACGCCTTCTTCGATACAGGTGTTTGCCTCCTCATAAATGCAGTTTCGCTCCGGATGCCTTGCAATGGAGAGGATGGTATCTGTCTTCATCAGTTCATCCGCTCTCTTGCTGAGCGTGTCGTCCAGGATGTGGATATTGGAGTCGATGTAAATGCTGGTTTCGTAATTGTTTAAGACGAGATGCGGATTTAGCTTCGGAAAACGGGAGACCAGCCGTTTGTCGCTGCTTTTGTAGTTGACCGGCCTGATTTGCCAGACTGAATTCCGCGGATGGTCAGGATGATCGGAAAAGCAGATATAGTCCCATCCTTCCATGAGGTATACGGGATCTTCCAGCACATCGTAGTTTCCGGCCAGGCAGGTGTAGATGACCTTATTGTTCATGTACCGGTAATTTTAAAAGTTCACCAAGCTTATAGTCCCATTCATCGGGTTTGAATTTCATGAGGCCGCTGTAGGGATGAAAAGTGAGTTCCCCGAAATAAACGGTGTCCCCGGCCGTGTAAAGATCGACGCGGACATAGGTAAAATCGCGGGAGAGCTTTCCGGCGACCGTCAGCATTTCCGTCAGCGCGGGCGGGCGCGGCAGGTCTTTTTTGGCGGAAGAAAAGTACCACAGGTCCAGCATCTTCCAGTGTGTGTCGTACCACGTTTCCTTCACCGAGGTATACCGGTCGAAAATGGTCTGGATGAACAGGGGAACGCCGTTGAAACAATGGATCTTATAGTCGTTGAGGACCTCATTCATGGAATCGTCCTGCAGCAATTCTTCGATGATGATCCGTGGTCGGATATGCTTGTATTCCCATTCGCGGTTCCGGTAATAGTTGTTCGTCTTTAACCACTTTTTCAGGATTTTGCAGATCATCCCTTTGTTGAATTCCTGCTTTTGATGACCAATGTACATGGACGGGCCGCTTACCGCAATGTTGGTCCCGGAACCGTGGTTGGTCTTGATGATGTACCGCGGCGGCAAGGTATGGAAAGGGATGGCGCCGGGATCGGCCGCCGTAAAAAGAAGGGGGATCAGCAGATGTTCGCCGGCTTTCCGGGCGACATACCCGCGTACCTCCAGCTTATCGGCGCAGGTGGTCAGCAAGGGGTTGCGGTCATGCACCTTGAGCCATTGTATTTTTTCGGTAAACCGCACCGGGTGTGAAAGATCCGGATAGACGCCATGATGATGCCTGTACTGCTCCCTGATGATCCTTTCGTCGGAGAGCACGATGGTTTTCAGGAAATAGAAGATCCGTCCTGCCCATTGTCTGATCAGGCTTACCGGGCCGGGTTTCCCTGCCGGGGATATATCGGAATGTTTCACAGGAGGTGGTATTTTTTTACGATGAATATCCTGAAAAGCAGCTCGAACAGGTAAACCATCACCGTGATCACGATAAAGGTCATCACACTGTGAATATGGCCGGTAAGCCCGGCAAGGGCAACCAACGCTAAATAAAAGAGGGTGGTAAACAGCATTCCCCAGACGAATGGTTTGTACTTCCCGTGTACCAGCATGCAGTTTCTGCCCAGCGCCACGCTCCAGACCATGATCAGCGGGGCCGCCAGAAGCACCCTCGCCGGCAGGACGGCTTCGCTGAGGCCTTTTCCCAGGAAGGAGATCACCGGGCTCATGAAAAGCTGCATGATGATCACCAGGCCTGTCATACCTGCAAAAGCCAGGCCGGTGGTTTTGAGTAAAAATTTCATGTTCTTCTCTTTGGCCATTTTCGGGTAAATAGCCGTGTTGATCATATCGACAGGCTGGATGAAGATGTTCATCACCTTCACGGCCAGGTCGTAGATCACGACTTCTTTCATGCCTAAGGATGAACCGATAAAAATGACGTTGAACCGGTCCTTCACGGAGATGATCGCATTTGAACCAAATAAAGGGGAGCTTTCCGTGAAATAGTACTTCAGCCTGGACAAGGGTTGTCTGGTGAACCGGATCCGGTCTTTGACGAACACGACGAACAAGCCGGCCACTCCGCCTGTGAACGCCCCTGCTCCGTTCAGCAGCGGAACAAGCAGATAGTCGGACTTCCCGCGGACAAAGACGAAGATGAGAAGAAGGAAGGCGGTTCGAGTGGCCAGGTTGATCAGGGTGATATATTTCATGCGCTCCATACCCTGGAAGTACCACTGCGGAAACATCAGCTCATTGAAACACAGGCCAAACGAGAAAATGAACAGCAGTTTTTCACGTTCAAACCCGGGCACCGTATAAACCAGCGCCAGAAGAACCGCAAACGAGATGAGCCATAAGATGAGCTTGATGATCAGTACCGACGACACGATCTCAGAGAGCTTTTGCGCATGATCCCGGTGGATGGAAACCTCCCTGGTGGCCGATATCCGGAACCCGTAATCGATCAGGATGCCGAAATAGCCGGCGATGATCTGTGCGAAAATAACCAGTCCGTATTGACCGGTACCCAGCACCCGTATCAGATACGGATACGTGATCAGGGGCAGGAGCATGTTAAAGGCTTGTAAGGCCGACAGGTACGAAAAATTCCGGATGATCACCTTGTAGGGCGCAACTTTTCCGGATAAGCGGGTCATCTCGTGTTTCATCTGTTTCAGGCCGGGCTGCTAAAGGTATCCCGGGGTTCAGGGAGGTTCGCGTGGTCTGTGGCGTGCCGGTACTGCCGTACAACGATCACGGCGGCGCCGGCGATGAAGCCGAGGAAGATCCAGATGAACAGGATCAGGGGACGCCTTGGCTTTGACCGCTCGAGGGGCACCGATACCGGTTCGATCACCGTAAGCACGGGGGTGTCTTCCTTGACCTGCATCTTGGCCTGTTCGAGCTGACGGGCCAGCTCCGAGTAGAGGGTGAAAGCCAGGTTATAATCGTTGTTCAGGCGCTCCAGCTCAGTCCGGGCCATGGCCGTGGAGACATTTTTATTGCGGTCGCGGAAACGCGCCAGCTCTTCCTGCGACCGGTTGTATTGTTGCCGGACTTCCTCATAGCGCTGTTGAACAAAATGAAGGTAGGTCATCGATTTTTCCACCTTAAAGCCGGTGATGAACCGCTGAAGCAGCTTCTGGGTCTGCCGGGCCAATTGGGCGGCAGGCAGCGCCTCGGGCATCCTGCAGGCCAGGGTGATATACTCGTCCTTCTCGTTGTAGTTGACCGTGATCAGGTTCTCCAGGATCTTCTGGACCTTCCTCTGATCTTCCGTGAGCCGGATGGGGTCGTTTTTAACCGGGCCCGGCGGTTCTTCCGGAGGCTTTCCTTTGAGCGCTTTCAGGATGACCCCGGGCA